>DHMN01000028.1:0-80880 GCA_002405805.1 Cyanobacteria bacterium UBA4641
CTTTCACCTTATATTGATAGATGCATTTTTAGTTTTGTTGACATGTACAAAAAATTAAAAACAAATATGCCTGAAATTATTTTTTTGTCAGATGTTGATAAAAATGAAATCGCAAAAAATATCGGAGCGATTGCACAAAAATACAATATGATAATTCAAACTTGTGCAACAGGTGAAAATTATGAGCAATATGGTATTTTTCAATCAGGTTGTATGACCTCTGATATTTTAGGCAAAGCAAATAATATTACCTTCAAAAAAGTTCGACACTCCGGCAACAGACAAGGCTGTCGTTGTATAGAGAATAGAAATATCGGAGATTATGACACTTGCCCTAATGGTTGTAGATACTGTTATGCCAATCAAAATCCACAAATAGCACAAGAAAATTACAAAAAACATAATCCAAATGATTTGATGATTTTAGGCAACCTTAAACCTACAGATGAAATTCAACAAAGTAGCCAAAAATCATTTTTAGAGACTAATGTGCAACAAAAATTATTTTAAACTTTATTTAAAGTTCTTTTACCATCGTTATATGTTCACAATATTCATCAAAATAAATTCCGCCAACTTCTTTGTAACCAAGTTTTTTATAAAAATCTTTCACTCTGACTTGAGCCGAAACTTCTATCTTATCTCCGCCTTCATTTTTAATTTCTTGTTCTGCAATATTCATAATTTTGTTACCGAGATGTTTGCCCCTGTAATCTTTCACTATTGCGACTCTTCCAATATGATAAATTCCATTTTGTAAAAAATATCGACAAGTTGCAATCGGTTTATCATTGTCATAAAGAACAATGTGCGAACATTTTTTGTCGATTTCATCAAATTCATCCTTAAAGCCTTGCTCCTCAACAAAAATAACTGTCCTTATACCTATAATATCATCATTTAAACCTACAAACTTTTTATATTGCATTTTCAATTTTTTCTCAATTTTAACCTTTTCCATTCCAACTATATTATATCATTAAATTAAAAAATATAAGTATTTAAAGTTATCAAAAACTCTTAATGGATTTCTTGCCGAATTTAAAACTCACTCATTGACTAAATCAAACGTTTGTTTTATAGTTTTGGAGTAAAACTAGGATTAGCATGGAAAAAGATGAGAATTCTAAGCAAAAGATATTAAATTCGGCGACAAAACTCTTTGCAAATAAAGGGTTTGATGCAGTTAGTGTTCGTGAAATCTGCAAGGATGCAGGAGTAAATTTATGCATGATTTCTTATTATTTTGGGGGCAAAAAAGAACTCTACAATGCGATTATTGATGATTTGGTGGAAAAACAAACTCAATATGCAAATACTTTTTTAGATTTATCTATTGAGCCGAAAGCACTCTCAAAACAAGAACAAATTGATTTATTATTTGTAATTTTAGACAAATTTGTTGATTATTTCTATTCAAACATTTCAAGCGATTTGATTTTACTTTTACTAAAAGAACAACAAAATCCTGAGTTTAATTTTAAACCTCCAACATTTGAATATTTAAGAAAAGTTATTTCTGCAGTATTTAATTTAGAAGTAAATTCTAAGGAATCAGTTTATCAAACATTATTTATAATTTCTCAATTAAATTCACCAAAGATTTTCCCTGCGTTTTCACTTCGCCTACTTGGTCAAGATACATTTAATCAAGAAGATATTAAAATCATAAGAAATAATATAAAATTTTACATCAATTTAATATTAAAGGAGAAGAAAATTGTTTAAAAAACTCCTCGTTACATTCGGAACAGTCTTGCTGGTTTCAAATTGTGCAATTGCAATAGACAAAAAAGAATTAAATCCTGAATTTTTCTCAAGATTTAATGATGATTGCCTTGAATATTATATAAATCAAGCAATCGAAAACAACCATAGCGCAAAGCAAGCCACCTACAGGGTTGAGCAGTACAGACAACAGGTGAAATATTCTTTTAGCAAAGAATTGCCATCTTTTAGTGTGAGCGCGAATTATTTAGGGATAAAAGTTCCGCAATTAGATAACTTTACCCTAAAGAAAAATGCTTTTATTCTTCCTTTTATGGCAAATTATGAAGCTGATTTTTTGCTAAAAAATCATGATAAGACCAAAAGTCAGAAAAAAGTTTACGAAATAAGTGAGCAAGAAGAAAAAGCTGTCTATTTAGCACTATTAAGTGATGTTGCAACGGTTTACACCAACATTTTAGAATACGATGGACTATTAAATCTTGCCCAAGAACAAGTTGAAATTTCACAAAAAATTCTATCGTCAGACACTAAAAAATTTAACCGTGGGATTATTAATTCAACGAAATATAATAACTCAAAGAAAAATTTAGAAACCGCAAAAACAAACCTTGAGAATTTGCAAAAACAGCAAGAAATTTTGTTGATGCAATTAGCGGTTTTGACTGGAGTTTCATCAAGTGAAGCTCAAAATTTGACTCGCGGAGATATTGATAAATTTGAATATTCAAAAGAAATTCCGCAAAATATCAAGTCTGACGTGATTTTTTCAAGACCTGATGTAATGTCAGCCGAGGCAAATTTAGAAAAAGCGAAAATTGACATCCGCATAGCAAGAAAAGAATTTTTGCCAACATTTAATATCACAGGTTTGTGGGCATTTAATACTATTGCCCCTGGAACATTTTTCTATTGGGAATCCTCTCTTGCTGCACTTTTAGCCGGTGCGACACAAGATATTTTTACCGGTGGAAGAAAAATTGCAAACCTGAAAATCCAAAAAGCAAAATATGAAGAACTTTTTGAAAACTACAAACAGACTGATTTAGAAGCTGTGAAAGAAGTGAATACCGCGCTATGTTTTACAAAACACGACACAAAAGTTGAGAAAAATTCTATAAAAAAATTAGATTATGAATACCAAAATTTGCAAGCTGCAAAAAGACAGTTAAACCAAGGTACAATCTCACAACCTGAATATTTGGCGGGACTTTCAAAAGTTGTCAATCTGCAATCAGAATATGTCAGTGCAAAAACTCAAAAGTTAGTTAATTATTTCACGCTATATAAAGCCGTTGGAGGAAAATTATAATGAAAAAGAAAATTATTGCAATATTTTTACTACTTTTAATAATCGGAGCAAGTGCGTTTTTCTTAACTCGCAAAAAAGAAAATCCGAACGAATTAACGCTATACGGAAACGTTGAAATCAGGCAAGTTGACTTGAGTTTCCAAGTTGGCGGACAAATCGTAAAAATGTTAAAAGAAGAAGGCGATAGCGTTAAAAAAGGTGAACTTGTCGCAACTTTGGATAACAGAGATTATAAATCTAATTTAGAAAAAGCTGATGCTGACGTTGCAAAAACTTTGGCACTAAAAAACGATGCCGAAGATAAATTTAAAAGAAACGCACCGCTTGTTAGCGATGAAACAATCTCAAAACAGGATTACGAAACCCTTTTGAACACAAAAAATAAATCAGCAGCAGATTATAAAGGCGCGATTGCTCAGAAAAATTTTGCAAAAAATCAACTGGATTATACAAAAATTTATGCTCCTGATGATGGAATTGTAATGGTTAGAGTGCAAGAACCCGGGGCAACAGTTGCAAAAGGTCAAACAGTTTATACTATCTCAAAATCAAAACCTGTTTGGGTTAGAGCGTACGTAAATGAAACGGATTTAGGCAATATCAAATACGGAATGAATGTAAAAGTTTTAACAGATTCCGTTGACCCTCAAACAGGTAAAAACCGTGAATATGTAGGCAAAATCGGTTATATTTCACCTGTTGCCGAGTTTACGCCAAAGACTGTTCAATCAACAGATTTGAGAACAAGTTTGGTTTACAGAATAAGAGTTTACATTGATAATGTTGATGAATATTTAAGACAAGGTATGCCAACAACGATAAAAATTGATTTAAGCTCTGAAACTCAAGGGGCAAAAGAGGTTCAATAAAATGAACACCGTTGAAATTAAAAACTTAATAAAAACCTTCGGTTCAACAACTGCGATTGATAACCTGACTTTGACAATTGAAAAAGGCAAAATCACAGGTTTAATCGGTGCAGATGGTGCAGGTAAAACTACATTAATTCGCTTAATTATCGGATTATTGACTCCTGATAGTGGGGAAATCCAAACATTAAAGTTAAACCCATTTACACAAAAACAAGAATTAACCCTAAAAATCGGATATATGCCACAAAAATTCGGCTTGTATGAAGATTTGACCGTTCTTGAAAATTTGAAACTTTATGCTGATTTAAAAAATCAACCTTATGACTTTGAAAAGTTACTGGAATTTACAAGCCTAACACGTTTTCAAGACAGATTGACCGGAGCATTATCAGGTGGAATGAAACAAAAATTAGGTCTAGCTTGTACTTTGCTTGGCAATCCTGAATTTCTTATTCTTGATGAACCGTCTGTCGGCGTTGACCCAATTTCTCGAAAAGATTTGATGAAAATGGTTAAAAATATGATTAGTCCTGAAACAACTGTTTTGTGGTCAACTGCATACCTTGATGAGGCGCATAGCTTTGATACGGCAGTTGTACTTGATAAGGGCAAAGTTATTTATAACGGCAAACCTCACGACTTGGCACCAACTCCGCAAGAATTTGAGGAAAAAGTGATTGACCTTATGGGCGGATACAAAAAAGAAACATCCATGATTGCAGAAAACTACACTCCGCTTGATGTTGAGATGGATTGCACCGTTGTTGCTGACAATTTAGAAAAACGATACGGAAATTTTTACGCCGTAAAAAATAATTCTTTTTGTATTAAAAAAGGGGAGATTTTCGGACTTTTAGGTCCAAACGGCGCAGGAAAATCCACATCTTTCAAAATGATGTGCGGACTAAGTAAGCCAACAGGCGGAACTGCGAAAATTATGGGGATTGATATTCTGAAAAATCCTGAAAAAGCTCGTTCCAACCTTGGATATATGGCACAAAAATTTTCGCTTTATTGCAGCCTTACCGTAAGGCAAAATTTGGAATTTTTTGCCGCAGCTTACGGAATAAAATTTTTGGAACGCAAAAAACGAGTTGAAGAAATCATTGATGTCTTTAATTTTAGAGAGGTAGAAAATCAAAAAGCACAAGATTTGCCACTTGGTTTCAAACAGCGGTTATCAATGGCTTGCGCCCTAATTCATAATCCGCCGATTTTGTTTTTAGATGAGCCAACATCAGGGGTTGACGTTGTTACTCGTCGAGATTTTTGGAATCATATTACATCTCTTGCCAAAAAAGGGGTGACAATTTTAGTTACAACACACTTTATGGATGAGGCTGAATATTGTGACAGAATTAGTCTTTTTTATAAAGGCGAAACTATTGCAGTCGGAACACCAAATGAGTTGAAACAGAAAGCTCAAGAGCTTACAGCTCAAACATCTCCCACTAGGGGCGAAGGGGAACTGCCGACAATGGAAGAAACATTTATCACACTAATTAAGGAGTCTGAAAAATGAAGATATTGTTTGCCTTAATTAAAAAAGAATTTTTGCAAATAATCCGCGACCCATCAAGTATAATTATCGCATTTATTTTGCCGTTGATTTCGATTTTGATTTATATGTACGGAATCAATATGGACACATCGACTGTTACAATGGGAATTAAAAATGACGACGCAAATCCTGAAATCGCAACACTAGTCAAATCCTTCGGACACAGCAAATATATTCATTCTGAAATTTTTGATAATGAAAATGATTTAACAAATGCGATAATTAAATCAAAATTAAAAGGTGGAATTATTATTCCTAACGATTTTTCTACACATCTTTCAAAAGGTGAAAACGCCGAAGTGTTAGTAATTACAGATGGCACAGAAGTAAACACCGCAAATTATGTTCAAAGTTATTCAATGGCAATTCTAAACCAATGGCTTGCGACAAGTCGCTTTGCACCAAAAGTCAAAAGACAAATAATATCACCAGAGTTAAGAGTTTGGTACAACCAAGATTTAAACAGCCACTATTTTATCCTCCCAGGGTCAATTGCAATAACGATGACACTTATCGGAATTTTATTGACAGCATTAGTTGTCGCAAGAGAATGGGAACGCGGCACAATGGAAGCGATTTTGAGTACACGCGTTAGAAAAATTGACATTGTACTTGGCAAATATATTCCTTATTTTATTTTAGGAATGACATCTTTAGCTTTCAATGTATTCTTGTGTACTGCGTTTTTTCAGGTACCGTTTAGAGGGAATTATCTTGTTTTGTTCGGTGTAAGCGGATTGTTTTTGTTTACACTTTTAGGAATCGGACTTTTGATTTCTTCAAAACTTAAAAACCAATTTTTAGCAAGCCAAGTTTCTCTTGGAATTGGATTTTTGCCTGCATTACTCTTGTCAGGCTTGATGTTTCCGATTAATTCAATGCCGAAATTTTTCCAAATTTTGACAATGATTTTGCCACCAAGATATTTTATAACTTTTATCGAAAGTGAATTTATGGCAGGTACGGTTTGGAAAGTCGTAACAATTAATTCAATATTTTTGGCTTGCCTTGGATTACTTTTATTTGTGATTGTGTACAAAAATACGGATATGAGGTTAGATAGCTAGATGTTAGATAGTTTACGCAGAATTTTTGCACTTATAAAAAAAGAATTTATTACAATTTGGATGGATAAAAAAAGCAGAGGAATGATTATTGTTCTGCCACTTCTACAGCTTTTTGTTTTTGCAAATGCAATTACTATGGAAGTTAAAAATATTGATGTTTCTTTGATTGATAGAGATAATTCTGTAGAGTCAAGAGAACTTGTTTCGCGATTTAAAAATTCTCCAAGGTTTAGAAAATTTTATTATGCAAAAGATGAAAGTGAACTAAAATCCCAAATTGATAATCAACAAACCCAAATCGGAATATATATAAATAATGATTTTTCAAATTCAATCAAAGCACAAAAACCTGTCAATGTCTTGGTTATAGTTGATGGTCGTCAAACAAATTCTGCAACAATTGCAGGCAATTATGCATCACAAATTATAAACGGATATAATGAAGAAATTTCAAAAACCAAGGGGGCAACTATAACCCCTGTTGTAAGGAATTGGTACAATCCGAATCTTGAATATAGATGGTATCTTTTGACGGTTATTGTCGCAATGTTAGCACTTGTAATTACACTGTTGTTGACGGCTTTATCTATTGCAAGAGAGCGTGAAATGGGCACATTTGACCAACTTGTAGTCAGCCCTTTATCATCATTTGAAATTTTGGCAGGAAAAACCATTCCACCACTTGTAATTGCAATGGGATTGACTTGCTTTATGGTGTTGATGGTTGTTTTGTGTTTTAAAATTAAATTTATGGGCTCTGTACCAATATTTTTGTTTGCGGTTTTTGTTTCGCTATTGTCTATTGTCGGAGTAGGACTATTTATATCTTCAATTTGCAAAACTCAACAACAAGCAATTTTGGGTGTAATAACCTTCCAAATGCCTGCCGTGTTGCTTTCAGGATTTATTTCACCAATTGAAGACATGCCTGTCGCATTGCAATATTTGACATACCTAAACCCAGTGAGATTTTTCATGCTGCTTTCACGAAATATTTTCTTGAAAGGAATGGGGGTGACCGACGTTATGCTAAACCTGATTCCGCTAATTTGCATAGCAATCATCACACTATCCCTCGCCAGCTGGACATTTAAAAGAAAGTTGGATTAATTTTTGTTTATTACTGAAGGCGCCTATGGCTAAAGCCATAGGCGCTTTCAGAGGGGATGGGATTCGAACCCACGGTGAGGTTTCCCTCACACAACCTTTCCAAGATTGCACCTTAAACCGCTCGGACACCCCTCTATATTAAATTTGTTATGCTAATTATCCTTTAAATGTTGAGTTTCGTCAAGTTCCAAAACCTCTTGTTGATAATACTCTTCTGTCTTTTCCAATTGATAAATCTTAGCATCAGCAAGTTTTTCCAAAACCTTGGCATAATCTGCACATTTTTTGCCTTTTACACCCTCAGTTTCCATTTGTATTGTTCCGTCAGGAAATAGTCTTATCTTCATTTTGCCCATATTTATCAACCATCCTTAAATATCAATTGTCAAAACTATTGAATTATCATCCATTACGGTTTCAGATTCAAGTCGCATATTTTCACTGTCCAAACGTTCTTTTATTTTGTTATAAGTCATTTCTTGAATATTTAGCCCATACTCATCATTCAAGTCATTAATCACACTTTCACATTCACTTTTGTTGGAGACTTGCGTAATATCAAGAGTGTAGCCGTTTGAACCGTCTTTTTTGTAATAAACCATTTCCATACCGAACAATTTACAAGAAACTTCATCTCCGTTTTCTGAAATTTCTTCTGCACCGTGCTCATACAAAGTATTCAACAAAGTACCCTTGTCGGTATAATTGGTTGTATAAGTATAAACCGTTGTAGAAATATCGTTAATTAGGCGCAAATCTCGACCTGCTGCGATATTCAATTTTCTAAAAATAATTTCAGCTTCCTTTGTAATAGCACTATTATTGCTACCTGAAAATTCTGCCGTATAAAATCCATTTTTCAAAACCCAATTAAGGGTTGCATCGCTATTTTTTAAAGGAGTTTGGCAATCAGCCTCATAGAATAAATAATTTGACTTTCTAAGCAATGTCCTGAGTTCTTCCGGCTTGATATTTGTTTGAATTTTCAAATTCGTCAATCCGTAAGTAACATTTACCCCTTCTGTCTTGCCACTCACCCCAATGTTCATAATTGTGACTTTTTGCTCAACTTCAAGTGTATAAGCTGCATCATATTCAGACTTAAAATATCTTACACTTTGACCGTTCAAATTTGCGACAACACCGTTATCTGCAGTTGTAAAAATTTGAGTTGCCCCTTCTTGTTTTAAAGCTGAATAAATTTCGCTAGGCTTTGTATAACTCGTATCATATTGATAATAAAAATACTCTTGCGAATCAATCAAGCGCACATTTCGTCCTATAATTGAATCTAAAGTTGCAAATAAACTTTCACCTTCATTTTGCAAACCTTCTGCACCGATGTTTCCTACCAAAGTAGCATAAACATATTTGCCACGAGTTTTCCATTGAACCCTCAGTCCTGAATCGAAATAATACGTATCAGCGCTGACTTGAGTACAATTTACTTGTTCCATCGCAGGTTTCAACTCTTGAAACTCAATATTTGTTAATACTTTTATCAACTTTAAATTTTTTGTTGCAACAGATTTATTTATCGCAGTATCATCTGCCGCACGTCTTAGAGTTTCATTTTTAGCTTTTTCCGGAGCTATCAAAAAAGCCATCGGATAAGCCATCAGTGTAATTGACATTCTATTAACAAATCCTTTCTTTAGACATCCAAAGCTCTGCCACCGCGAGAGTTATTTATATCGCTGTTTTCATCTGTACCAGTGCCATATTCTGCCATATCATCTTTTTTAGTAGCGGCAACAGCTCTGATATTTGCCCATTGTCGAAGTGACAAAATCTGTTCTTTTTGAGTGACTGAAAGCGGTACGACATTTTTTATTGTATTTTCTAAGTCTGAAAATTCCAACGGACGTTTATTGAAAAACGCCTCATATAAAGCTGTAATAACAACTTGTTCAATTTCTGCACCTACAAAACCTTCAGTCAAATCCGCAAGTTTTTCGTACAATTCGTCGTTTACGGTCAATTTGCTTGCAACTTCTTTGTCTTTCAATCTTTTTGCCAAGTGAAGTTTAAAAATTTCCTTACGTTCACGATGTGTCGGTAAATCAACAAAGAAAATTTCATCAAAACGGCCTTTACGCAGTAATTCTGCAGGAAGTCCACTGATATTGTTCGCCGTAGCGATTACAAAAACCGGTGCGGTCTTTTCTTGCATCCAAGTCAAAAATGTACCAAAAATTCTTGAAGATGTTCCGCTATCTCCGTTTGAATTGATACCACTCAAACTCTTTTCGATTTCATCAACCCAAAGAATGGATGGAGCAACGGCTTCAGCGGTTTTGATAGCTTTTCGCATATTTTCTTCAGAACTTCCGACAATTCCTGAAAAGATTTTACCAAAATCTAATTTCAAAAGCGGTAATTGCCAAGCTGCACTCATTGCTTTTGCTGTCAAACTCTTACCACAACCGGGAACGCCTGTAATCAAAACACCTTTTGGTGCAGGAAGACAGTATTTTTTCGCAGCCTCTGACCAAGAATTATTCCTTTTGTTTAACCAGTTTTTAAGATTTTCAAGTCCGCCGACATCAGAAACTTTAATATCGGTATTAATAAATTCCAAAATGCCTGTTTTTTTTATAACCTGCATTTTTTCACTCAAAATCACTGCCAAATCTTTACCATCAATTCGTCCATCGTTTACCATAGCAAGAGCAAACGCGTTTTCTGCCTCTTGTAAAGTCAGCCCTAATGCAGCCTTGCATAGTTTTTCTTTTCCTTCATCATCCAAATCAGATGTATCAATTTGATTATTTTGAGAAATCATCTTATCTAATTTTGCCTTGATTTCATCCAGCGTTGGCAAAGGCATATCTAAAATCGTAATTTCTTTTTGCATAGATTCAGGGATAAGCAGTTCTGACGCAATAAAAATCACATTTTTTCTGAATTTACTTGTTTTTAATTCAGGAATAAGGTCTCTCAATTTACGCACAACATTATAATCAACCTGTCTGCCTTTCACTCCAAAATAGACGTGAAAATCACACATTACAAAAACGGCATTTTTATTACATTCTTTGATAAAATCAAGTGCTTTATCAGGACTGTTTGTCCCTTCAATCTTTTGACCGTTTAAAATAAAACCGTTTGTCTGAGTCCAAGTGTAAACATCACGAGTAACTCTTATCAACTTTTCTGATTGCGCAATTCTTTTGATTAAAGCCAACGCGCGTTCTTCTTCCCACGTAGTGATATACAAATATGGGAAACGTGCCCTAAATAACCTTGACAATTGCATTATAACTTTATTATCCATTAAAAAACCTCTTCTTGAAACTATTTTACTCTATATTTCTCAACTTGTAAACACAAATTTTCACTTATTTTGTTAAAATCCCCCATACCATTGAGTTCTAACCGTCCATCTTTTGATATTCGCGCCTCAATTTTGTTTTTATATTTTTGAAAAATCTCAGGGGTATAAAAATCTGTCAAAAAATGGTATCGCTGATTTGATGAGCCTACCCAAGGACGAGAAAGGTCAAATTTATCTTGTTCAAAGCCTCCATCAATCAACAAATCAATATTTGAAAGTAACGAATCCACAAAGACATCATTTTTGTCTTTTAATTCTTCCAACAAATACCCTGTAAAACAAACAACTGAAAGCCCTTCACGTTTTATAAGTTTGGCTAATTTTGACAAACTTTTTGCCTGCTCAAACGGTTCTCCGCCCAGAAATGTAACCCCTTCAATATTATCTATTTGCGCAAAAATTTGTTTAAACAACGACTCTACAGAATATTTTTCACCGACACCAAAAGCCCAAGTATCTTTTGCCCAACAGCCTTTACAATGTTTTTTACATCCCTGAACCCAAATGCAAAACCTGTTTTCAGGACCTTCAACAGCAGTATTTGGAATTATTTTATAAACATCCAACAACATTAAAAATCAACAATCCTACCTTCTGAATAATCCTCTTCTTCATTTGGTTTTTGAGCCTCACCAAAAACTACCATAGGTTTGATTTTTTCAACAAAGTGTTCTTTCACATTCGCTACTTTTATAAAATCATCAAAACTTTTGAACAAACCGTTTGCATCACGATATTCAATAATTTTCTTAGCCATAACAATGTTTACCCCAGGAAGTATAGCAAGTTCACTGGCCGTAACGTTATTTACATCAATTTTCTTTGATGAATTTGCCATAATAGCATCTAATTCGTGAAACTCAGGAGCTTGTTCTTCGCGTTCAGTAACAGGTTTTTGCTCTTGTATGTTACTCATATCAACAAACGCAGCACCTGTGGCATTTGGATTCTCTGTACCTTTTGAATATGGGTCAGCCTGAATATTATCCATATCTACAAACTTCGGCCCTGAATTTGAGGTATCAATATTAACACTCTTTTTAACAGGAGTCGGAATTTTTGATTCAAGAGTGATAATATCAATCTTTGTATCATAACTGTAAAAAGATGCCAAAGAATCTAATGTTATAAAACTGTCAAAAACTCGGCATACTCTGTTCCATGCTTTATTTATGTTTATATTACCTTTTTTTAGGGTGAACATACGTTTTGCGCGCCTTTTGTCAGGCTCATTATCCATAACAATAATTTTTTCATCAGGAGCATACATAACAGTACAGTGGTCATTTTTGATAGTATTTTGATTAACTACAAAAGTTTTTGGGACAATCTTTATACTGAATTTAAACACCTGATTTTGATAAATTGTAAAAAGAATGGCAATAGGTACCATTGCAACTAAAAATACTGCAAGCGCAAAATTGGCAATTGAACTGAAACCGATAACGCACATTGCAACATAAAAAACAAATAGTGTTAATATTCCTTGAATAATACGATATTTCATACACTAATACAATACCACACTCAAAAAATTTCAAATGATATATATAGATGATTTTATGATAAAATCTAGCTATGAAACTAAAGGTAAATAACTCAAACAACACACTAAAAGGTACCATTGAAATCCCTGCCGACAAATCGATTTCTCATCGCGCAATTATTTTTTCTTCTCTTGCAAAAGGAAAATCTATTATAAAAAATTTTTCTGACGGACAAGACCCCCACTCAACATTGAAAGTTTTTAAAAATATAGGGATTGAAATATCTGAACACGAAGGAATTATTACAGTTAATTCAACAGGAAAATTGTCAGCACCAACTCAAAATTTGGATTGCGGAAATTCCGGAACTACAATGAGACTGGTTTCAGGAGTACTTGCAGGGCAGAATTTCAATTCAACTTTAATCGGTGATATGAGCCTATCAAAAAGACCGATGAAACGCGTTATTGAACCTTTATCACTTATGGGAGCAAAAATCAACTCTTGCGACTTTAAAGCTCCTCTAAAAATTTCAGGAAGAGATTTGCACGCGATTTCCTACAGCTCTAGAATCGCCTCTGCGCAAGTTAAATCTTGTATTCTTCTTGCAGGATTAAACGTAGAAAACGGTGTCACTACAGTAACCGAACCTTTTGTATCTCGAAATCATACAGAAATTATGTTAAAAGCGATGGGCGCAAAAATTTCAACAAACAAAACAACCGTTTCTATCGAGAAATCAGAACTTTCGCCTATCGAAATAGAAATTCCCGGAGATATTTCATCTGCAGCATACTTTATTGTCGCGGCTTTAATTACTCCAAATTCTGATATAATCCTCAAAAACGTAGGGCTAAACGACACGCGCACAGGGATTATTGACGTTGTTAAACAAATGGGTGCAGACATTGAAATTTTAGAAGAAAGAACCATTTGCGGCGAAAAAGTCGGAGATTTGCGAGTGAGATACTCTGAAAACTTAAAAGCTTGCAATATTTCAGGTGAAATAATTCCTCGATTGATTGATGAAATCCCTGTTATTGCCGTATTAGCAACACAAGCAGAAGGGCAAACTAAGATTTCTGACGCTCAAGACTTGCGCAACAAAGAATCTGACAGGATTTCAGCACTTGTTAATGAATTAAAAAAACTTGGTGCAAAAATAGACGAAACACCTGATGGAATGATTATAGAAGGCAAATCTTCACTTTTTGGTGATTGCGAAGTCGAAACATACCACGACCACAGACTTGCAATGAGCTTATATGTGGCAGGTTTGGTTTGTCAAAAAGAAATTTTTATAAACGGATTTGAGTGGGTGGATATTTCTTTTCCGACTTTCCTAAGTTTATTTGAAGGTTTAAAGAAATAGCCACTATCTTTATGATACAATCGACCTATGAACACATTATTTGAGTTTGACAAATCAAACAGCACGCTTATTGGAACAGACGAAGCCGGCAGAGGCCCTGCAGCAGGCGGAGTTTTTGCAGCTTGTGTATATTTTCCTGAAGTTAGCGAAAATTTAATCAAAGATTTGGCAAAACTCAATGACTCGAAAAAGCTTTCTGCAAAAGCCAGAGAATCCATATATGATGTAATATTGAATAATTCCGTTCATTCAATTATTGATATTGAAGTAGATGAAATTGAAAAAATAAATATATTGAATGCCTCACTAAAAGGTATGAAACTTGCGTGCGAAGAAGTTATCCAAAAAGCGCAGTTAGAAAAATTTATCACACTTGTTGACGGGAATAAATTAATAAAAAATTACACATATCCGCAAAAATTTATAATAAAAGGGGATGGGAAATCTGCATCTATTGCAGCAGCAAGCATTTTGGCAAAAGTGGCAAGAGACAGATATATGGCAAAACTTGCCGAAGAATTTCCACAATACGGTTGGAACAGAAATGCAGGATATTTGACTGCCGAACACCTAAAAGCCATTGATACCTATGGGTTATCTAAATATCACAGACCTTCATTTTTGCGAAAACATTTTGAAAAACAAAAGCAATTAACCCTATTTTAGCTTTGTAGCTTCGTTTTTGATTAGAATATTAAAATTTGTAAACAAACCTTTCAAATTCCTAAAGTTTGTCGAAACTCTTGCCGATAACATATCTGTAATCAGAAGTCTAATGGAGTAGAAAACAATGATAAAGAAGATAACAACACCATCATCAAACAGATGCGACAGTGTTGAACTAATATTAAGAGGAGCAAAGAAACGCCGCGTATTGGCGTATGGTAATGCGAATATGATTAATTCTGACGCAGGTATCAAGGCAAACCTATCCGCTGTAAAATAGCAAGAGACAAGATTTAAAACGCTAAAGAAAAGAGAGTTAATTTATAAAAGCCGAAGCTAATGCTCCGGCATTTTTATTGATTTATCAAAATATTTAACACTAAAATCTACTGATGATTTTTAAATATTCTTTTTGTGATTCTAAAAGCATCTCCGAAATAAAGTTTATAAAATCTGCGTTATTGCCTTTATTCGTTTTTTGTATTGTTGAAATGTAATCAGTCCTCACAACAGGCGGAATTACGACAATATTATATCCACTTTGCAATAATGCTAAATTCATTAATAATCTTGCAACTCTGCCATTACCGTCTGGGAATGGATGAATGTTTACAAAAATTATATGCACCATTGCTGCATATTCAACAGGATGCAATTTTTCTTTTAATTTTGGCAGTTGCAAAATGAACTCATGCATTTTTTCATCAAGTTCTTCCGGCTTTGGTAACTCTACATCCGAGCCGGTTATTATGACTTGAGATGTTCTATATTTACCAGCCTTTTCGCTGTCTATTTTTTCATAAAATAATTTATGTAATAGCTTAATATCATCTTCTGTAAATGTTTTGTTTTTTGACAGTTCAATTATCTCATCAAAAGCTTTTGCATGTCCTACTGTTTCATAGTGGTCTTTTAGAGGTTTCCCGCCAATTGTAATACCATCTTCCAGCACAACTTTTGTTTCTACTAGGCTAAGAGTGTTGCCTTCAAGTGCATTTGAGGCATAAGTCAAACCTATTTTGTAATACTCTTTTACTTGTGCCAATGCCTCATTTGACAAAGGCCTTAAAGCATTAATCCTTGCCTTGTATTCATCATTTTGAGCAAAACAGTTTCGATACATTTCTACCTCTTGAGTTAATTGTAGCATAAAAAGTGACTATCTTAGATTTTTCAAATGTTGTAACTTTGTATATTCATCAACATTTGTAAATTTCAAAAGTGCATCATAAGTTTCATCCATTAAGTCTTTAGGTATTGAATAATTATTGGTTTCAGATAGTTTAGATATTATTTTTTCTTGTAAATTGCTATAATATGTAACAATAACATTACTCCGAGTTGTTACATTTTTGAGTGTGCAATCATCTGAAAATGCAATTATTGAATAAATCGGAATTGTATCATCTATATATTTTCTTACCGCCCTAATATGTGTAGCATTTTGCATTATTGGATTGTAAAACTGTTCTTTATGACTTTCACCATATCCTGTAGGTAAAGTTTGTGTCCATTTTTTATTATTTTCATTCCCAAATATCCAACCACTGTAATTTTTACTTTCTAAAACAAATAACCCTTTCTGATGAAACATAATTAAATCTATTTCAGAGGTTTTCCCACTTTCTCGTGGAACATATAAGTTAAATAAAAATTTACACCCAATTGTTTCAAAAAATTTTAAATTTTGATATAATTTGTATTCTCCATTCATTCCTTTATTAAATAATACAGACCAGTACGAATTATTCGTAATCTTGTAATAGTTACTATTTTTATATATTAACCCTTTTAAAACAAAACTAATTACAGGAATTGCCAGAAATAACAATATTAAACAAATTATAGTTATATCATCCATGATTAAATATTATCACGAAAATATTAGGTTATGGTGCTATCAAATATCACATACGCAACTAACTCAGCAAAGATACCAAAGCGGCTCAGCCATATAGACACATAAAAAACCGCTCTGCAATCTTGCAGAAACGGACTTATTTGAAAAAATACGCCCGGCGCGATTCGAACGCGCGACCCTCTGCTTAGAAGGCAGATGCTCTATCCAGCTGAGCTACGGACGCATAAGCTTTATTTAATTGTCAAACCCTGAAATACAAGGCTTACCTTTTTATGATATCACGAAAACTTTTTTCTGCAAGTATATTTATTTTAAAATTTTCAAATTTGCATAAAATTTTTTTTAAATTATTCAAAACAGGAAATATCATTAAAGTTTTTTATTTTTTCCTTGGTTTAATAGATTTAGAAACATTAAACAAGAGGATAGGTAGTATGAATTTAACAGATAGAGAAACAGAAATATTAAAACAGATAAAACTAGGGTATTCCAACAAAGAAATTGCAGAAAATTTAGGAATCAGCAGACATACCGTAAAAGCTCACGTCGGCTCTATTTTATTTAAACTTGGAGTAAAAAACAGACTGCTTGCCGCAATGTATCAAGAACAACTATAATTTCGCAACTTCTTTGACCATGTTTTTAACAAATGCCAATTTTTGCGGATTTGATTTGATGATAGAAATATATTTTTCTATCTCAACGAGCATGTCTGATTGAGTGTTATACTCTTCAAACATAAAAAGTTCGTATGTATTCACACCTAAAACGCTTGAAATTCTTTCTATTGTGATATAATTCTACTATGAAAAATTGGCGCAAAATTCTTGGTTATGTTTGTTTGATTTTCATTGCAATAACAATGTTATATCCGTTTTTTGCAATGTTGAATTTGTCACTTGTTCCAAACAACGAAATATTTAACCAAGGTGGGAAACTCATATATTCGCCAATTTCGCTAAAAAATTATGTCAGCGTTTTTGAAAAAATACCACTTTGGACATATTTTGCAAACAGTTTATTCGTTGCAGTTGTAACAACTCTTGGGCAAGTTATTTTTTCTGCAATGGCAGGCTACGCATTTGCTCGATTAAACTTCAAATTCCGTGACGGATTGTTTTTAATCGTTTTGATAACAATGCTTGTTCCGCCACAAGTAAACATCATCCCACTATTTTTCATGATGCGCCAATTCCACTGGATAAACACATACCAAGCACTAATCCTTCCGGGGTTATTTGGCGGATTTGGAATCTTTTTAATGAGGCAATATTTTTTAGGATTGCCAAAAGATTTGGAAGAATCTGCAAAAATAGATGGTTGCAACATTTTGACCACATTTTTCAAAATTGCACTCCCCCTTGCAATGCCTGCAATTGCAACACTTGCGATTTTTACATTTGTATCAACCTGGAACAGTTTTATGTGGCCACTGATTGTTACAAACACTGAATCAATGAGGACACTACCAGTCGGACTTGCGATTTTTAAAGGTAGCTTCAGAGAAATCACGCTATGGGGCGACTTATTAGCTTGTTCTGTTATTTGCACAATTCCTGTAGTTGGAGTGTTTTTGCTTGGAAAGAAATATTTTATAAACGACATTTTGCAAGGCGGTGTAAAAGAATAGAACATTTTTGTTTGATTGTTCACTTTTGGCTATTGTCGGATTGTTGACCTAAGTGCTTTATTATAGCATTGTCATGCTGAACTGACTAGAATATGAGTTGAGATGAAATCGAAACGTAATATTCTGTTCCTCCTCGGTGTTTCAGCATCTCAAATTGAACAAATTAGTCTTATATATAATTTGCAAGGCTTGAGACCCTGAAACGAGTTCAGGGTGACATTATAAGCATTGATAGATTCTGAATAGCAAGAAAAATTTATGCTCATTTTTCGCATAATATTTCTAAGCTTTCAGAATGACATAGACTACACAACATCTTTACCCTCTACCCAAACAAAATAGCCAAGCAGGTCAAGAGCATGAACACTGTAGAAATATTTCGCGCAAAGAAAAACCTCAAATAAAACGGAGCATTAGTGGTATCTTTGACCTTGTTCCAGTTTTCAAGCGGCTTGTGCCAAAAGCGAACTTGAGGAACACTTGTTGGGTCTGTGTTGTATTTATTTAACATTGAATATAAATCAACAACGAGCGGAATTGTTAAATAATTGAGCAAAAACAACCAATTATGCGTTCTAAAAATAAAATACCCAAGCACGACATAACTAAATCCGTAAAACACCAACAACAATTTAAGCGCTCTATCTTTTGAACCCATTTTTATACAAAGTGTCGTTTTATTTGCATTTAAGTCGCCATCATAATCCATAAGCATGTGAGCGTACAAAATCGCATTTACAAACATCACACAAACTAAAGACAAGATAAAAACATCCAGCGAAAATTGCCTTGTCATCACATAATAAACACCCTCAAACATCAATGGTCCGTAAGCAATAATTATCTCGACTTCCCCAAGTCCGCGACAAGACAAATGCGGATAACCAAGTGCGATAACAAGCGCGATAACCGCCAGTAATAATACAACAGGACCTGAAATAAAAAACAAAACACCTCCACAAAATGCAGCTATAGCTAAAAATATGATAATTGTATTTCGCAAATCTTTAATGGTAGCTTTGCCTGACCTTAGATATTCACACTTGCAGTCCCTGCCTGCCGTGATGAATTTATCATCCTTTTGTAAAACTTTGTAATCTATATAATCATCAATCAGATTTGTTGCAAGGTGAACAAAGCTAATTCCGACAAGTGCAATTAAACCGTTTAATATTGCCCCACCTTGTTTTAGAGAATAGACAAAAATCACAAGCCAACTCAAAAAAGTTATCGGTGCAGAATATAACCTTGCGGCTTTTAGCCAAAAAATTGTCTTATCAATGAAATTTTTCAAAAATTTAATCATCTTATTTTTCAAAAATATTTTTTAAAGCAATAACTGATTCGTAACTTGCGCCTGCCTCAAGAATTTCTTCCGCACTAAGCCCAAACATCGTAATCAAATCTCGAGCACTGTTGTTGTCGCGCTCATTTAGGTATTGAGCAACTTTAATAACCGCATCCCCTCTTGTCATTTTGGTGATTTGGTCATTTATTCCTTTCCTAAAAATTCTTGCCTTAGATTTTCCCATCAGACTACACCTTGCCTAACGCCAACAACGCAGCACCAATCATGCCTGAATAGTTGCCTGCTGTAGCTTTTACAACTTTTGTCGGTGTTGTTACAATTTCTTTATTAACATTTTTTTCAACTTCATCAGTATCAACAAATTGAGCCATAGAACCTGACAAAACAAAGCAATCAGGGTCAAAGATGTTTGCAAGTCCGATAATTCCGTTTGTAATATCTTCCTGCCAACGGTTCAGAACGGCTTTCATCTTTTCATCGCCTGCATTTACGCCATCTATTACATCATAAGTTGTTACATCTTTATTATTTAACATTTCTTCTGCAGTTTTTTTCAAGCCATGACCTGACGCGTAAGCCTCAAAGCAATCCCAAGAACCGCAAGTACAATGACGTCTTTTATCAGAATACATTTTGAAATGCATTTCACCTGCTGCACCGTTTTTCCCTTTAAACAATTTGTCATTTAGGATAATTCCGCCACCGACACCTGTTCCAAGCGTCAACATAATTGAATCAGGGCAACCTTTTGATGCTCCGATTTCATGTTCTGCCCAAGCTGCACAATTGGCATCATTTTCCACAAATACAGGCTTTTTTGATAAGGACAAAAAGTCCATTGTCGGATATTCTTTAGCTATATTTCCTGTTGAGCCTAAAATTCCTGTGTTTTGGTTATTCACAGCACCACAAGTTGAAAATGCAACGATATCAACATCATTTTCGTGTTTTTTGATTATTGATTTGAAAGTTTCTTGAATTTCATCAAAAGTGCTCGGTGTTGAATGTTTTTCGATTTCAGTTAAGAAATTTCCGTTTTCATCAATAATGGCACTGTAGATTTTTGTACCGCCAACATCTATAGCTAAAGCTTTTTTCATTATTTATTAACTCCTTTTTCAAAACTGTCTCGGATTCCATCCATTGCTTGCCTGCAAAATTTGTACATTGAGCGAACTTCGCGTACTGTATACTCTCTGCCGATTAGTTCAACTTTTCGGTCGTAATCAGGCAACTTCTTTTGTTTTTCAGCTTGTTCCATTACTGCCAGCAAATTCTTTGCTCTATCTAATGGAGACAAAAATTTTATTAATGGTATTTTCATTAGTTATTTATTCCTAAACACAAATCTTTTGGTAATCAATTGAGGTCTTGTGATAGCTGAACCTATAACGACACAGTGAGCACCAAGTTCAAATGCCCTATTAACTTGCTCCGGTTCCCAAATTCTACCTTCCAAAACTACAGGCATTTTTGTTGTTTTAACAAGCTGTTTCAATAGTTCAAAATCAGGCTCTTTAGCTGGAGAATTTGCAGATTCCAAAGTATAACCAGCAAGTGTTGTAGATAAAATATCCGCGCCTGCCTCTTTTGCCTTGATACCTTCCTCGAGTGTGGAAATATCCGCCATTGCGACACGATTATTTATGTGAACATACTTAAATAAATCTGCAAGTTTTTCACCGTTTGGACGCGGACGTTGTGTTGCATCCGTCGCAATGATATCCGCACCTGCTTGTACAAGTTCAATCACATCTTTTACAGTCGGCGTAATATAAACTATTTCCTTGTAATTCTTTGGAATCACATTTGGCTTAGTTAAACCTATTACCGGTAAAGTGAAAAGTTTTTTTGCGATTTTGACGTCTCTAGCACCTGCCACACGCAAAGCACCTGCCCCCCCTGTAACAACAGATTTCATCATAGCTGTCATACAACTTTCGGCATACAACGGTTCTGATGGCATAGCCTGAACAGAAACGACAACAATTCCCTTAATTCTATCAATAACATTACTCATACCCAAATTATATATTAAACAAAAATAAATTTCTGTATGGATATCAAAATTTTATTTTTACGCAAGAGCTTTAGTTATTTTATAAAAGTTACCCTTGGAAATAATCATTGATATCTAACCCCATATTATGCTATAATTGTTCTATCATTGGCACTACAATATAAGAAATTGCCGACATACACGTATTTAGCGAGGAAAATATTAATGAATAAAACTTTAGTGAAATATCCGTTTTTAACAAAAGAGGTAGAAATTTACGAAAGAGACAATGGACACAAGATTGTTTTGGCACATAAAGAAGGCGATATGGTCAATGTATCATCTTGGGTTAAAACAGGTTCAATAAATGAAGACGATGATAATAACGGTATTTCACACTTCCTTGAACATTTGATGTTCAAAGGTACAAACACCTACAAAGTTGGTGAATTTGACAGAATGTTAGAATCAAAAGGCGCAATCGTCAATGCTGCAACTTGGAAAGATTATACTTTTTTCTATGTAACTTTACCAAAAGGTATTGATAACAAGGATTTTGATTTGGCTATTGATTTGCATGCCGATATGATGATGAATCCGATTTTTCCTGCAGAAGAACTCGGTGCTCCGTTTGATATCAACGACCACACAGTAACAGACAAACGCGAACGTCACGTCGTTATTGAAGAAATAAGAATGAGAAAAGACCAACCTTGGACAAAAGTTTACAATATTTGCAACAAAAATATGTACACAAATCACCCATATAAACGTGATGTAATTGGTACTCCTGAAATTATTTCAAGATTAACAAGGGAAGATATTGACAACTATTATAGAAAATTCTACACACCGAAAAACGTCACAACTATTATCGTTGGTGATTTTGACCACGAACAGGTTTTGAAAACTCTTTGCGAAAAATTCGATTTCCCTAACCGTACACAAGGCGAAAATCGTGTCAATGCAATTGATTTGCCAGTATCTGAAACTAAATATGTAGAGACAAAAGCAAACGTAAATACATCTTACTTGATGTTTGGTTGGCTCGGACCTTTGGCAAGAGAATTAAAAGCATCTATTTGCCTTGATTTAATCAGCATAATTTTTGGTGATGGTTCTAGTTCTCGTTTGCAACAAAATTTAGTAGAAAAATTGCCTGACAAAATCTTCAATATGATTGACTCTGAGCATTATCAATTCAAAGATGGCAACAATTTCTTCATTCAGGCAAATTTCAGACCTGATGCGAAAGAAAAAGCAATTGAACTTGTTAAAGAAGAATTAGCAAAACTTTTGACAGAAAGAATCACAGAAGAAGAACTTGCGAAAGCTAAAAAACGTACAAAATCGCGCTTTGCTTTTGCTGCAGAAACTGTATCTGAAATCGGCGAAACAATCGGTTATTATATGACAGTTTGCGATGATTTGAAGTTGATTGAAGACTATTTGAGCGATTTAGACAGTATTACTGTTGAGGATTTGGAAGAAACCATCCGCAAGTATTTGTCAATTGACAATGCTGTTATTTCTGTTCTGGTTCCTGAAGAGGCATAGTTTATGGCAACGGAATTTGATGAAAAACTGGAAGAAGTTAGACAAAAATGTTTGCACTGTGACAAATGTTCATTGTGCAAAACTCGGACAAATTCGGTATTTTCAGCAGGTGTTCCAAATTCTAAATTGATGTTCATCGGCGAAGCTCCAGGGTATTATGAAGATATGAAAGGAGAGCCTTTTGTCGGAAAAGCCGGACAACTTTTAGATAAAATCTTGGGTTGTGTCGGATTTTCAAGAAAGGAAAATATTTATATCTGCAACACCCTAAAATGCCGTCCACCTGAAAATAGAGACCCCCTACCGGAAGAAAAAGCTGCTTGTTGGGAGTATTTAAACGCGCAAGTTGAGACACTAAAACCGCGTATAATTTTGCTTTGCGGAAGAGTTGCGGTGCAATCTTTTATTGATACAAAACTTGGGATTACAAAACTTCGCGGAAAATGGTTTGAAGGTCCTAATTTTAGCAAAATGATGCCGATTTTTCACCCTTCGTATTTGTTGAGAAATGACAGTCGCGAAAAAGGTTCACCAAAATGGCTTATGTGGCAGGACATCAAAGAAGTTCGCAGAGTCTATGAACAAATGCAGGGGTAATGGCGCGGAATAAGACTGCCATTCTGGCAGGAAATTTTGTCGGCTTGGCATAAATGAAGTGCCGACCTACTAAAACACATAGGTCTTTGTCATTTTAAGCATGCCATGCTTATTGAAAAATCCAATAAAATATTAATTATTAAGTTTTATTAAGATGAATTATCATGTAAAACGCACACTATACAAGGGTTTTAAAAATTAGTATATATTTTATAGATAAAAAATAGCACTTTTTATATACTCAAATTTTTTATATATATGTAAGCAATGAGCGACTAGATTAGCAAAAAGGAGAATATATGGCGAGAGTATTAATTTCAATGCCCGAAGAATTTTTGAACAGAATTGACCAAGTTGCAGATGGTGAAAATCGTTCCAGAAGTGAATTGATTCGTGAGGCATTAAGAACCTACATTTACAAACAAAAAATCAAAGAATCCACAGGCGCGTTGCAAAATGCTAATCTGTTGGAATCATTGTTGAGTTAATCAGCGGTAAGGAAAAAGGCGAAAAGATTTGGGATAAACATTGGCAGCCCTCTTTTGAGAGTTGCCTTTTGTTGTTATTATTTCCAAGGGTAACTTTTATCAATGCGCCAACCTGCGCGTTTGATTTTTTCAGCACAACAGTCTCCATCACCAGATTTTGAACAGTTATTATTTATTTGCTCGTCCGTAAATGAAGAACATGCAGGCACTACAACTCCGCCTTTTTCTCCGTCGATTTTTCTCTCTAAAAGGAATATGTCTCTACCAACAGTATTAGGTTTCGCAGTACCATTAATATCTACATAAATAGCACTTGAAGTAAAATATCCATTCTTAGTATCTCCGGTATATGTAACAATCATATATATAAAACCATCCATAGATGTGAACACCACGCGTGAAGCTCTAGTTTCAACAAGCAAGTTTAATTTACGACCATTAATATATTGCCATGGGCTTGAATTATCGTATCCGCATCCTGTGACATTACATAGAGATAAAACTTTTATATATGGAGCCCAGAATTTGTCAAAATAATTTTGTGCACCAAGTGCACGCGCTTCTTCTGCCGAAACTTCGCCGACATCATCGTACGCCAAGCGGTAAGCTTGATTCATCACAGAAATTGCCTTTTGTAGTTTGACTACCGTTTGTTTTTTCTGATGGGTTGCTATTAAATTAGGTATCGTAATCGCCGCAATTACACTTATTATGCCTAGGGTGATTAACGTTTCTGCTAAAGTAAACCCAAGGTGCACCGAACTTAAAAAGCGCTGAGCACCATGAGTAAAAATACATTTTAAATTAGACCATTTTTTGTTATACATATCAAACCTTTCTCTTATAGTTAGAATAAAATAAATTATAGTGTAAAACATAATAATTATAGTTAATTAGCTATAATATGTCAACATCCTTGAGTTTGGCAAAAAGAGAGATTAACATGAACGAATGGACTATAAATTTGAAAATATTAAAATAATTGATTTTATAAAAACACTAACCGTTTGCAAAGGCACATCGCTAAGAAAACTTGTCGCAAAGCTCGCAACACAAAAAGGAGCAAGCGACTGTTACTCCAATTTTTATGCCAAATTAAAAAAAGAAACTATCAAATTTTCCGAAATTGCGGATATCGCAGATACTCTCGGCTATGAAATAATTTTCAAAGACAAAAATCTTTAATTTTTATTCTTTAGGAGCTTTGCGAATTATTCTGCCACGTTCTTCTAATCTCTTTTGGTTATAGCCGTAAAACGCGTAAATCAATACACCAACCAACAACCATATCAAGAAATATCCTGATGAGGTTTTTAATGTTTTCAAAGAATATGCGATTAAGATTCCACAAATCAAGATTCCAAGTAGGGGGAACCAAGGGCAGAACGGAACTTTGAAAGGTCTGTGTCTATCAGGAGCAGTTTTTCTCAAAATCAAAACCGCCAAACAAATAATTACAAATGATGTGAATGTTCCAAAGTTACACAATGCAGCAGAAATGTTCAAATCCATGAACAAACCGCAAACAATTACCACGATACCTGAAATCCAAGTCATAACGTGCGGAGTTCTATATTTTTTGTGAATCAATCTCCAAGATTTTGGTAAGAATCTGTCACGGCTGATTGCATACAAAATTCTTGTTGTACCCAACTGATAAATCAACAATACTGAAGTCAATGCGCACAACGCACCTATTGAAATCAAGCCTGCAAACCAATTTTTGCCGACATAACTCATCGCATGGGCAATCGGTGCTTGAATATCGATTCTTTCAATAGGAACAATTCCTGTCAAAACAAGTGCAACGCACACATACAAAATTGTACAAATAACAAGAGTTCCCAAAATTGCAACAGGCAAATCTCTTTGCGGATTTTCGGTTTCTTCCGCTGTTGTCGAAATTGCATCAAATCCGATATAAGCAAAGAATATCAAAAACGCACCCATAATAACACCTGATGGGTCTTGTGGGAAAAACGGAGTCCAGTGTTCAGGTTTTACGTAAAACGCACCAACCACGATGAATGACAAAATCATAAACATATTAACACCGACCATGATACTTGCAACACGAGTTGATTCTTTTACGCCACGAATCAGCAGCAAGGTTAAAGCCAAGACAATGGCAACAGCAGGAAGGTTCACTGCAAAAGGAATATGTCCAAACAAATACGGAACTTTGTCATGAATATCCCAGTTATTGTTATTACATAAAGTAACCATTGTACGATAGTCATATCTTAGCCACAATGGAAAATGTACTATAAAATCAGGTAAATATTGTTTGAAACCTTTTAAAAATTGGATAAAATACCCTGTCCACGCACTTGCTACAGTGATATTACCGATGGCGTATTCAAGCATCAAAATCCAACCAACCATCCATGCCATAAATTCACCCATTGTAGCGTAAGTATAAGTATATGCACTACCTGCAACAGGAATCATCGCTGCGATTTCGGAATAACAAAGTGCTGAGAAAACACACGCTACAGCAGCCAATACCATTGAAATTACAATGGCTGGTCCTGCTCCTGCGCTTTCTGCGCTACCTGTGATTGCAGTACCGATAATTGTAAAAATACCTGTTCCGACAACTGCACCTATACCAATGATTATAAGGTCAAAAACATTTAAAGTCTTTTTCAATTCTGAACGCTTACTGGTATTAATCAGGTCGTCCATACTTTTCTTTTTAAATATATTTCGGCTAATTTGTTTTAAATCCATAGTCCTAATTTTCACTCGTTCCATGTACTATTTCTTTGTGTATTCTGTTTTCGTTATTTCTGTTTTTGATAAATCCGTATAGCAAGTAAATAATTGCACCTACACCCAACCAAACAGGGAATAACAATGCAGAACTACCTGCTTGAGCAGATTTATAAATCATCAAACCTCCACAGCAAATTATACCCAAAGTAGGTGTAACAGGAGAAAACGGAACTTTGAACGGTCTTGGTCTTTTTGGGTCTGTATGACGCAAAATCAACACAGCAACACAAACAATAATGAATGATGTAAATGTACCGTAGTTACAAAGTTCAGCAGCCACATCCAAATTCAATGTCAAAATACCGACTACAGCCAAAACTCCAACTGTCCAAGTCAACAATGCAGGCGTTTTGTATTTAGGGTCAAGTTTTTGGAATCGCTTTGAAATGAAGTGGTCACGGCTCATTGCAAACAAAATTCTTGTTGCAGCCATTTCTAAAACCAACAACACAGATGTCAAACCTGCAAGTGAACCTACAGAAATCAATCCTGCTGCCCAGTTTTGTTTAGCCTGCATCATACAATATGCCATTGGAGCTTTCAAAAAGTCTAGCGGAACCGAACCGCTTGTATTTTGCATGCCTGTTAAAACAAGCGCTACTAATACATAAACAATAGTTGTTATTACTAAAGAACCAATAATACCTATTGGCAAATCTTTTTGCGGATTTTTACATTCTTCGGCAGCTGTAGCCAAAGCATCAAATCCGATATAAGCAAAGAATATTAAAAATGCACCTGCAAAGATACCTTCTGCACCGTGTGGAGCAAACGGAGTCCAGTTTTCAGGTCTTACGAAAAATGCACCGGCTACAATAAACAAACCGATAACCGCAAGTTTGATAAATACCATCAAACCTGCCATTTTTGCAGAATCTTTTGTACCTTTAACCAAGATTGCCGTAATTAACAATACAATCAAAATTGCAGGTAAATTTATACAAATAGGAACACCCAAAAGTGTTGGAACATGTATATCAGGGTTTTCTGCAACAAGTTTGCCTGCTGAAAATACATCATTAGTCAACCAAACAGGAGGATGGGCAAGCCAAGCCGGCAACACCTTGTCAAAACCTGCCATAAATTGTACGAAGTGGTTTGACCAAGCACACGCAACAGCAATAAAACCGATTGCATATTCTAGCATCAAAACCCAACCTACCATCCAAGCGGCAAATTCACCCAATGTTGCAAATGTATATGTATAAGCACCACCTGCAACAGGAATCATTGTTGCAAACTCAGAATAGCATAATGCTGAAAAAATACAGGCAATCGCTGCAATAATCATTGATACAACAAGAGCAGGACCTGCTCCGACAGAAGAACCGTCTGCACTGCCTGCCGCTGCAATACCAACAACAGCAAAAATTCCGGAACCGATAATTGCACCTACGCCTAACACAATCAAATCAACAACGCCCAAAGTTTTTTCTAACCCTTGAGCTTTTGCTTCAGCAAGCATTTCATCAGGAGCTTTAATCCTTGTGATATTTCTCAAAAAACTTCTGGTAAATGTCGCTCTGTTAAATTTTTCAGCCATTTATTTTCCTTATAATTGCATAGCAAAATTGCTACTACTACTTCCACTATCAATGTGCAAATTTACACAAGTGCTTTTTCTTTTTTGCAAAGAGGGAATCCCATTGCCTCACGTTGTTCAACATACAATCTTGCAACTGCAGATGCCATTGTTCTGACTCTGCCGATGAAGTTATTTCTTTCATCTTTACTGATTACACCATGTGCGTCAAGCAAGTTGAATGTATGAGAACATTTCAAAACATAATCGTAAGCAGGTAAAACCAACTTAGATTTCAAGCAATTATCAACCTCTTTTTGATACAAATCAAACATTGTAAACAATGAATCCGTATCAGAAACTTCAAAATTATATTTTGATTGTTCGATTTCATTTTGTAAATAAATATCGCCGTATTTTAATGTATCATTCCACATAATATCGTATACAGATTCTTTGTTTTGAAGATACATTGCAATACGTTCCAAACCATAAGTCAACTCAAGTGCCACAGGTTTAATTTCGACACCGCCGACTTGTTGGAAGTAAGTAAACTGAGTAATTTCCATACCATCAAGCCATACTTCCCAACCAACACCTGCTGCACCTAATGTTGGAGATTCCCAGTTATCTTCTACAAATCTCACATCGTGCTGAGTTAAATCAATACCCATAGCCTCCAAACTTTGCAAATAAAGTTCTTGAGCATTATCAGGTGATGGTTTCAAGATAACTTGAAACTGAAAATAATGACCTAATCTGTTAGGGTTTTCACCATAACGAGCATCGGTCGGTCTTCTGCAAGGTTCAATCATTGCAGTGTTCCAAGGTTCAGGTCCCAATGAACGCAAGAAAGTTGCAGGGTTCATTGTTGATGCACCTTTTTCAATGTCATAAGGTTGTTGAATTATACAACCGTAATCTGACCAAAATTTTTGTAAATTAAAAACTAGTTCTTGAAAATTTAGCGCCATAACATAAATCCAATATTGTACTATCTACACTCGTTTATTTATCGTATTACGGACATAGTATAATTTCAACTTATATGTAACATTTGTAACAAACATAATACTTGTCCTAAGTGTTTATTTAGAGATACTGAAACAGCCTTGGATTATTAAACAAATAGGTCTATGTCACCCTGAACTTGATTCAAGGTCTTTTCCATATTAATAATTCAGCAAATATTCTTATTGATAAATATTGATTATTAAAAAGATTCCGAACCAAGTTCGGAATGACAGTTATTCTATTTTGTCCAGAACAGCCATTCCTAGCCTGCTGCAACGAACTGTGCCAACAATTCTGGGAATTTGTTAATCAAAGAATCTGCAAATTTTTCGGTATCAATCTGAGTCGTCACAATAGACAACAAATCTTGCGGAAGTTGAGTTATCATTTTTTGCAAATATTCAGGCTTAATCACCCTCATAGCCTTCACTGTATCTTCCTTGTCGCGTTCTCGATTTATGATATGTGTATAAGCATCTGTACTGAATTTTTCAAACAATTTTGGCTCTTGATTTGTCATCAAGTATGTCAACTCACGCTTTTGAGCAGGTTGCAAATTTGTTATGGCATTTTTGTAATCTTGGTCACCAAATTGTCCGATTTGAAGAATCAACTCATTTGAATTTCCTTGAGCCTCTTCTCCTGTAATACTTTCAACAATTTGTTGCAAATACATTTCAGGAATAGACTTCAAGTTTTCCAAAATTCGTTCTTTATCCGTGTCAAAATCGGTCAATACGTTATCTAATTCTTTTTCCGGTATAAATTCAATTACTTGTTCTTGTGAAAACATCTCCATAACTGTCTTTACAAGTTCTTCCTTTGGAATATGTTTCATCAATTCAAGCAAACTGTCTTGGGTAAAATAATTCAACCCTTGCACCAAATCGTCTTGTTCAAGCATTGGAACAAGTTTTTCAAGTTGAGAAGATGTCATTGCCTGCATAATTGTCAATTTGTTTTCTGGGTCGGCAAGTTGAAAGAGTTCAGTCAACATGTTCACGTCAGTAAACATATCCGCAGCCAATTGAATAGCCTCCTGATTACCTGCTACAGCCTCAGCTTTGACAATTTCATCAACAGTCATGTTTTCATAGGTCTGCATCCTGATTTCAGGAATGTTCAACCGTCTTTGGATATATGATAAATCTGCATTTATCGCAATTGACATAGAAAACCTCAAATTCTCTCTTTTATATATTAACGTATATTTTTTATTGGAATTTCAGCACTTTTAAAAAGTTTTACAAAAAGTAATATATCCAGACTTTCATCTGATAGTGTAGATTTTACACCTACTAAAATTGCGAATTTTTGTAAAATTTTCATCAAAATTGTAACAAAAATTTAGAAAAATATACTTTATATATATAAGGGAAAAATATAAGGAATCAGAAAAATGAGTTTTGATGTAAACATAGGCAGAGCTCAACCGGTAATCAAAGCAGCAGCAAATATGAACAACGACGGAGGTTCTGGCGGCAACACAGGCTATATGATGCGCGGCAAAAAGAAAAAAGAAGAATTTTCAAAAAGTCTTTTTGGAGACGACACAGAAATTGATTCTTTTGAAATGATTTCAAAGTTGCCAAAACAAGAAAAAGACCTTCCGCCAATGAAACCTTCTTGGCTTGAAAACTGGATGGACAAATTAATCAAATAAAAAGACCGAACACCTAAATTTTTGTGTCGGTCTTTTTTTATTTTTTCTAAAATTTTAAGATAAACCTAAGGCTATTTTATTATTTGTAGAAATCATATTCATTGCGTTATACATACTAGATTGAGAGGCTTGTAGCGAATCATAACGGTCATCTAAATTTGTAAGTTGAGACAAATATGAAGATAGTTGAGATAAAACAGATGGATTACCCTCAGCATCTTCTAACATTTCTTCTAATTCATTACTGATTTGGTTCAAAATTTCACTAACATCATCGTCACTGGATACAGAAACTCCAACAGCTGACGCCAATGATTTTGCCTCTGATAAAATTTCACTTTCTGATGAATTCTCTTGCCCATTGTTGCTTTGGTTTTGCGCTGCTTGCTGTTGTTGAGCTTGAGCAATTTTAGCTTGAGCCTCAGATTCTGTCATACCGGAAGTTTCAGATATCCCTAACGCCGCAAGTTTAGATTTTGTTTCATTACTTAATTTTGACTTTTTGGAGACACTTTCACTAGCTGCTGTACTTCCTGCATTTACTCCTGAGATTGTTGTTGTCATAAACACGTCCTTTCATTTGTAAGTTTTTCTCTCTCTTAAAAACTTGATACTCACAAACTATCGGTTTTTATTTTTATGAACTTTAGAAAATTTGCTCAAATATGAAGAAAAATTTACATATAGAATTTTCTACTTATAGAAACGTTGACTTTTAGAATTTGGTTATTAAATTGAATAAATCACAAATTGTAAACACGAGAATTGAGGTATTTATGGAGAAAACAGCTTACATCTACAGTACAGAATTTCAAATCAGTTCAACTGCAAAACTGGTAACAAAACTTGCAGAAAAACGTTTTAATACAGAAATTAAAAACAATATTTCTTATGAAGAATATCAAATTTTAGACACTATAATGTGTTATCCGCATATAAATAGTACACTGCTTGCAAAAACGCTTTTTCAAGATGAAAATACGACAAAAAAGAATATCAACAAGCTTATAAAAAGAAATCTGATAAACGAAGTTAAAGAAAAGCATAATGAAATAAAAACTCATTTTTATGAAATCACACAAGATGGAGTGCGCATTTATAAAGATATCGCCTCTCAAAGTGATTCAATGATTGTAACCTTGTTAAAATTTATATCTGAAAAAGAATTGATTTCATTTTTAAGAACATTGAAAAAAATCAGAAATATTTTAATATCACTTGAATACTAAAAACTCCTTACTCATACATGCACACTAAAAAAGCCTGCAAGAAGAGAACTTGCAGACTTTTTCTTTTAACAAATAAAATTTCTTTCTAATATGTATTCAAAAACATAATCATTTTTTTCAAATCTTTATCCAAAACTGCCCATGTTTCATCTGTTACAGTGATTTTCTTTACTTCAAACTCATCAGCGCTTGGCAATTTTGAATTTTTACTTGCTACACTTGCCATTTCATCCGCAAAAACTTTTGCCTTTTTTGCATAGTTATAATTTGAATTGCCGGCACTTTGACCTTTTTGAATCAAATTTACGGCAGCCTTATAGTAAGAATCTCCGCCATTATTATATGTTTTAACATCATCTGCAACCAGCAAATAATGAGCCAACATACGGCATTTTTCAGAACTCAAAGATTTTTTGAAATCTCTTTCATCTTGCAATTGTTTTGCATTGATTGCTGTAATCAAATTAACTTGTTCATTAACTGTTTTGGCAGTATTTTTGCGAATATTATCAAAATCAATAGCCAGAACACTGTTAGCAGTCAATACAACCAAACCTAGAACCAACAATAATTTTTTCATAATAACCTCCTATGCTATTTCAAAAATTATAACAGGAAAATCAAATCTTACCACATTTTTAATCAACAAACAACTGGTATAAAATAACTGAAACAGAAGTCGCCAAATTCAATGACTCAACAGTTTTTGCCATCTCGATTTTTACGGAGTCATTTGAAAAATCAATCAATTCATCTGACAAACCATCTGCCTCACTCCCAAACATCACAAGCGTCGGAAGTTTTGCCTTGTATGTTTTTAACAAATTATTACTGCGCGGTAAAGTTGCAACTCGTTCAAAATCAGAAAAGTTATCTTTTAACTCATCTAAACTTTTGAAGTGAAAAATCGGCAATTTCCACAAATTACCTACAGATGCTCTTACACACTTTGGATTGTAAATATCAACACTATCACCGTACAAAATAATTGCATCCGCTCCAAACGCCAAAGACGAACGAATAATTGTCCCTAAATTACCTAAATCTTTGATACTTTCAAGCAAAACTACCTTTTTAGATGACTTCAAGAGCTTTTTGTCATACTCTTTTTGAGCACCCACAGCAACAGCTTCCGGCGCAGAATCAGTTGTAGAAAGCTTTTTTAAGACAGCATCCGTCGTTTCAATTACATCACCGACAAAAGAATACTCACTCAAATATTTTTTATCAACAAAAACTCTATCCAACTGAATGCCACAATCAAAAGCCTCACGAATAGTCTTGTAGCCTTCTAACAAAAATTTTCCGCTTTGATTTCTGTATTTTTTTTGTTGAAGTTTTGCGGTTTCTTTGACCAAATCGTTATTTACACTAGTTATTTCCATTATTTAACCTCAAATTCAGCTAACCAAAGCATTTCTTGTTCATTTAGCATATCAAAATCGATGAGTTTTTTCTCATAATTCATGTGCACAAAAGAATGGATATCGTTATCCTTGAAATAGCAAGAATTTTCAAGCCTTACACCGAAATATCCTTCTCTATATAACCCCGGCTCGATTGAAAAACACATACCGTCTTTTATTTCGACTTTTGCTAACTCTCCGATACTCAAATTTGGCGGATATTCGTGAACATTTATGCCAATACCGTGTCCTAAACCGTGATTAAAAACGAACCCTTCAACATCTTGACTATCGAAAAATTCATGTGCACTTTTTGCCACATCATAACCTATCAAAGGTCTTTTCAAATGAGTTTTTGCATAATTAAACGAACACAAAAATGCCTTTAACACTGTTGTATAAATCTTTTTATGAAGTTTTGTCGGCTCACCTTTTACAAAAACTCTTGTAATATCAGTTGCCAAACCACCTTCAAAATACCCACCGCAATCTATCAAAACAAGACTTCCATCTTTTACAATTTCGTCTTTTGAAGATTTTGAATAATGAGCCAAGGCAGAATTTTTATCCTTCGCAACTATTGAATTAAAACTCAAGCCAATTGCGCCTTGGGTCTTGAATTGTTCTTCCAAATATTTTGCAATATCGTATTCCGAAAGGTTATCGTTATTATAAATATAGTCTCTTGTCGCCGAAACCGCCCTATCCGTACGGTTAAAAGCATCAATCAAATGATTAAGTTCTGAGTCATTTTTTTGAGCTTTCATTATGGAAATCAGATTTTCTTCAATTTCACAAGCTTTGTCTTGTAAAATTGAAAAATCGAATGCATTTATTGTATTTTTATCAACAAAAACTTTTTTATCAATATCTTTTAAAATTTGCTCAAGTTTTGACAAATTACTTTGAGTAAATAATTCAAATTTATCTTTAAAAATTAAAGCTTTTGCTCTGATTTTTGCTGAAAATTTTTGAGAAAAATTTCGCATATTAAAAAGGTATGAAACCTCGTCCAAATCAGTCACATAAAGCACTTCGTTTTCTGATAATTTTGATGAAATTTTTGTTATTTTTTTTTCTGCTGATAAACCTGTATATTTGACATCAATTTTTACATTTTTATCTTCATAATTTGGAATATTTTCACTATCCAATGGGTCAATTTTCAGCAATTTTATCTGTCTTTTTTGACTCAATATTTCATATTTTTTCTGCGAATTTTTCTTGGCAAAAATTCCTAAAATTTCATTTTCAGGAATCAAATTTATCAATTCATCAAGATATTTTTGTCCTGTTTGAAGTTTTACCACGGTAACTTTTTCATGGTCGACTTCGTTATCTGCCTGAATATGGTATCTGCCATCTACAAACAAATAAATCTTGTCAGGAGTAACCAAAGCCTCACCTGTAGAACCTGAAAAACCTGTCAATTTGTAGCGAGAATTTTCTTCTAAAGTATTATACTCAACCAAAAATTCGTTCGTTGAATTGACCAACAGGTAATTAAGCCCATTTTCGACCATGAAATTTCTTATTACCGCGATTGAATCCATATTAGTGTTTTCCTGTAACTTCGATTAAGTGCCATCCGAATTGAGTTTCAACAGGTTGAGATAACTCACCTACTTCAAGTGCGAATGCTGCATCTTCAAAAGGTTTAACCATCATACCTTTACCAAAGAAACCCAAATCACCACCATTTTGACCTGATGGACAAAGGGATTTTTCTTGAGCAACTTCAGCAAAAGATTTGCCGTTTTTAATTTCATTGTATAAGTCTTTAGCCTCTTGTTCTGTTTTTACAAGAATGTGACTGGCTCTAACTTCTGTTGTCATAAATTTAACTCCTATCTTATCTACAGGAGAGATTATAAAATAAAAAGGTTTGTGTTGCAATATTTGTGCAATACAAACCGGAAGTTATAAAACATGAAAAATTTTCTGAAATAAAGCGTAAGTTCAAATTGTTTTAAACCAAACCGCTAAAAGAAAAAATCTTGTCGCAACCCCGAAAAAGTGCTTGGACAACCTGAACTTACATTAATATAATACGCTGTCATGACATATTTTTGCACCATTCGTAAGGATAAATTTAACTATAACCAAAGGAGTATTTTTCACTAATACTAAAGAATTAGACGCAAGAAAATAAAAACATCTTGATTTTCAAAAGACTTTATAGTAGAATTGATTTGTAAAACTAAATAGATTTGCGGAAGTAGCTCAGTTGGTAGAGCGTCTGCCTTCCAAGCAGGCTGTCGCGAGTTCGAGTCTCGTCTTCCGCTCCATAGAGGGTCAATTCATTGGCTCTCTATTTTTTGTAAGCGAAAGACATCCTCGCTCTCGGAATTGTTGCTCATGTCTTTCGCAACAATCTGAGTTCTACCCACTAGGGGTACGCATCACCGTACAGCTCGTGTAACTCGCTTACGCTGATGCTGAAGTCTCGTCTTCCGCTCCATAGAGGGTCAATTTATTGGCTCTCTATTTTTGTAAGCAGAAGAGGCTGACGATAACTCGTTTTTGCGAGTTCGACTCTCGTTGCTATGATTCTTGGCGAAACTATGTTGAGCCTTAGAGGCATAGTACCTACTTGGCTTCCACTCCTTTACCTGAAATGTCAGCGTGGTAAAGACACCTACAAAAACAAAACACTAAGGGCGAGGAAAAAGGTGTCACCCTGAACTCGTTTCAGGGTCTTTTCCATTTAAGGATTCAACAATGCTTACTTTGACTAATAATGATTATTGAAAAGATTCTGAAATAAATTCAGAATGACATAGACTGATGTGTTTTATTTGAGACTCTGAAACAAGTTAGCGTTCTTTTTGCTTAACTACGTTCACACGGAGCACTTGCCAGAATCCACACTTCAGCATGACAATTAAGTTTTTACAAAAACATATCATTACCATGGATAATCTTTTTCTATTTTCCATCCTGCGCGGCGGATTTTCTCTGCACAATAAAAACCATTTCCACTTTTATTACAATTTTTATCAATAACATCATTGCTATAAGTGTATCCAAGCGGTTGGATTCCGCCACCATCTTTAGCAACCCTTGTTAAGTAAAACACATCTCGACCAAAGATGTTTGGACCTTCTGCACCGTTTATATCCACAACGACAGAACCATCCTGCACGGTTTCTCCAGCGACAGAAGTTCCCATTGCAACAAATATGACATATAAAAAGCCATCAGAAGTGTAAAAAGTAGTCCTTCTTTCAGGAACTACGACACCCATATTCACAGCTGTTTTATTTGAATAAAACCAAGGATTACCAACTTTATATCCACATTGTTTGTAATTTGTACAAATAATCGCAGTCTTAATATAAGATGCCCAATACTGTTTAAAATATTCCTCAGAACCCATCTTGAAAGATTCGCTTTCAGATGGCTCGCCTACATCGTCATAAGAAAGCTTGTACGCTTGATTCAAGACAGAGATTGCTTTTTGTAGTTTTGTTACGGTTACATGTTTTTGGTAATTCGTAATCAAAACCGGTATTGTCATCGCTGCAACTATACCAATTATTCCTAGAGTGATTAAAACTTCTGCCAATGTAAAAGCATATTTTCTAACACAATATTTGTTTTTCATACAAACTCCTTAATTTTGACTTTTATTTCTAATTTACTGATTTATAAATCAGTATACATGGAGTATAAGTCATAATATAAAATTGTCAAGTAATATAAACTAACAATATGGATAGAGCTAAAGTTATTAAAGTATTTGCGGAAAATGTAAGAGCAGAAAGAGCCAGAAGGAATTATTCTCAAGAAAAATTGGCAGAAATGGCTGACATCACACCAGAATATCTCGCAAGAATTGAAAAGGAAAAATATAGTCCATCACTTATTGTTATCGCAAATTTGGCAATAGCGTTGGGAGTCTCTGTCGATAAATTGATACCTTTGGATGAATTGCGCAAGGGGTAGATTTTGAGTGCAAACGGAGTAACGGAGTATTCCACAACAAGACTTGCAGGGGATTACGACGTCGCGCTGTGAAGTCTATTATTTTATTTGTACAATATAGCTCCTCGTAATGACATGATGTTTTAAAAACTTAACTGTCATTCTGAACTTGATTCAGAATCTTTTCCATATTAATAATTTGGCAAATATAATTATTGATAAATCCTAATTATTTTTGCCAATCAACATTGATAGATTCTGAATAGCAAGAAAATTATGTGCTCGTAAACTCTCACAAATTTTCTAAGCTTTCAGAATGACATAGACCTATGTGTTTGGAGACCCTGAAACGAGTTCAGGGTCTCCAAACACAATTAATCCTCACTAGGGATTGTTGGGTGATCGTTGAATTTGTATCCGCTATTCCAAAGCTTTTTAAACTCAGTATAAGATTTTTCTTGTACTGCCTTTTGATAAGCCTTTTTAACCTCTTCAGGATTTAATGAAAATGCCCCCAACTCCTCATTATTAAACGTGCTATATATCTTGATTTTATTTAGCAAATCAACAGAATTTACGTAATCTTCCATATTTATAGAAGATTTATTATTTTTTATCAAAACATAGCCCATTGCATTTTTTAAGATTGAAATTTTTATTGTAGTTCCAACAGCTTGCCAATCTTCAGGGTCTAAATAAAATTTATATTCATCCTTGTTTAGTTCAATTTTATCAAAAGCCGCCTCAATAGAATTTATCTGATAATTATTGAATTTTGTCTCGATTTTTTTATTAAAATCAGGATGAGATTTTGAATACAATGCAATAGAATGAGACATTATAGCACTTATTCCAATCATCATTGCAACAAAAACAATAGGTACAACTATAAATAAAATTACAGATTGTTTAAATTGTGTTTTGTGGAATTTTTCTACATTTTCGTACTTGTCAGAATTTTTCTCATACGCCCACTCATTTCCGCGAAATCCGCAAAGCAACATAAACGGAAACCAACCGGCAGTGAATAATAACGGCAACATCCAAAGAGTGATAAAGGATTTATTCAACAATCCCCAAATCCAAGTGCCCCAAAATGCGCCCCAGTTGAATTTAACGATTTCACTTTTTGGTTTTTCGCCGGAAATTCTACCTTGCCAAAACAACAGTGACACCATTACAAATAATGTCAGCCAACTGCCCCAAAAAGTTGTCCCAATTGGAGTGTAGACAATAAACATTATTACAGTTAATACAGCAGAAATCACAGAAATTTTATTGTCGTCCTCTTCGCCAAGAATATCGCGAATCCTGCGAACTACATTTGGAAACAACAACACCGAAGTAACAATCCCTAAAGCCACCATCATCAAAGATATCCAAATCGGACGAGGAGAGCCGGAAAAAGCCTGCATAATTTCAGGTTTGAAAAACATCAAATAAATAACAGGAGTAATCAAAACGCTTTCAATAAGTTCAATTATCAAAAGATTTACGAAAAAATCTCGTCTGTTTAAAATTCCTTTCATTGAAAAGAAATTTTTATTTTCCTCAAAATAACCACTCATAATATTTACTCCTATTTTTATTTATTTAATTTATAACATCTTCACTATCATTAGTCAAAAATTCAGCAGGGATAGTTTTTTCTACAATTTTCTTCCCTGATTTTGAACTTTTTGAATTAATTCCGTATTGGTGAAGTTTTTCTGCCTCTTTAAAAATACTGCCGTTGTGTTTTGAATTAAACCTGCCAACCTCGGTTTTTATGGATGAGCATGCCTTTTCTAAAGTTTGTTGAATATTCAAAAGACCTTGTGCATGTAATGCAATATTGTTGTACAAATTTTCTCCAACGGCGATAATATTTTCAATATTTTGAGACTGAACTTTTGTTCTCCACAATTGATTAACCAAACGCAAGGCTACAAGTAATGACGAATTACCTACGATAATGATATTTCTGCTGTTTGCAAGTTCTACAACCGAGCGAAAATCAACATCCGTATAAATCAGATTTATACAGGATTCAATCGGAATATACATCAAAATGAAATTTGGTTGAGATAGTTCTGAAATTTCTTCATAATTTTTCTTAGCCAAATTAACGATACAATTTGTTAAGTCTGAAATAAAAGCTTTTTTGAGATTTTCATCGTTGTCAGATTGGCGATATTCAATATAGTTTTTCAAAATCACTTTTGAATCAATCACCAAATGCTTATCCTCAGGCAAATTTATTACAAAATCAGGCTTATTTCCACCTGAAACAAACTGTTTTGTGTAATGAATATTTTCTTGCAAATCGGCAAACTTCAAAATTTGTTCAAGCCAATCTTCTCCAAACTCACCTCTTGAATTTTGATTTGTCGTAAGTGCTTTGGCATACTTTTCAGCGGTTGATATTGCATTTTTAATCTCCAAAGTTTCATCGCGATGAGATTGTTGGTAGGTATCAATACTTTGTTTAAATTCTTTTAAAAGTTTATTTATCGGCGCAATTTCCTCAGCTTTAAACAAATCAATTTTTGAATTTAAGTTTTTTGAATGTTCGGTAACAAGAGATTCCTGCTGATTGCGCAATGACTCTTGCGCGATTTTAGAAAATTCAGCAGACAAAGAGTTTAGCAAATCATCTTGCAAACCTTTCTGACCCTTTAATTTGGAATTTTCTTCAAGCAAATTTTGCATTTTGTGTTGATAATAGTTACTTGAGACAATCCAAACCAAAAGTGCCGTTACAATTATCGAAAAACTCAAAATAATCCAATTCAAAGCTACACCATCCTTTTAAAACTAACCAAATAATAATAGCATATTTTTCTAAAGATTTTTAGTCTTTGTTAGGATATGTAAAGGTTAAATATCCAAAAGCTCAGATAAAGTCATCCCTAAACCATCAGCAATTTTGGCTAAGATTTCCAAACTCGGATTTCTTTTCAAATTTTCAATTCGACCAACATAAGTTCTGTCAATATTACAAAGAAGAGCCAATCCCTCTTGAGACAAGCCACGCTCTTGCCTTATAGCCTTTAATTTCTGTGAAAATTTGTATAAAACTTCGCTTGACATTTGTATAAATGTATGCCACACTATGCCAATAATCGACAGCCGATTGGCACAGGTGAGAGGTTATATGTTTTTATCTACTACCAAAATACAGCTAAAATTATTCAAGGAAGAAATAATTAATTTGTCAGGCAAATGTACATCTATTATTGAATTTGTTTCTACTCCTATTTTATGCAAAGACTTTAACGTTCAGAAAAATGAAAAAGCCGAATTTGAAAACATAATCTCTAAACTAAACACCGTATCAAATAAATTGGATGAAATAAAAAGCATTTTAAAGGATTTTTAGTATTTGTAACCTACTTGCACAGGTTATATTTTTTAACTAAAATATTAGTAACTTATAGTATTTATTAATAAATAAAAGGGATGAGTAATTATGGCTGTAGAAAGACAACATGTAAAAGAACAAGACAAAGTAGCCAGACGTTCAAATTTTGAACCTGTAGAAAGCAACTTGACACCTGAACAAGTAAAACTTGAGGCATCAAGATGCTTGCACTGCAAAAATCCGCGCTGCGTTCAAGGATGTCCTGTAAACATTCAAATTCCTGAATTTATTCAGGCTCTAAAAGAAGATAACTTAGATAAAGCAGGACAAATAATCCGCCAAACAAGTATGTTACCTTCGGTTTGCGGCAGGGTTTGCCCACAAGAAAGACAATGTGAAGGCAATTGTATACTTGGAATTAAAGGGGAAGCGGTTGCTATCGGAGCACTTGAGCGATATGTCGGCGATAACACAAAAGCCGATATGCCGGAAATTAAACCTTCTGGTAAAAAAGTTGCCGTTATCGGTTCAGGTTGCGCAGGTATTACCGCAGCAGCCGACCTTAGAAAAGCAGGTCACGAAGTTGTTGTTTTTGAAGCCTTACATAAACTTGGCGGAGTATTGAGATATGGAATCCCTCCGTTCAGACTTCCAAGAACAATTCTTGATAGAGAAATTACAAACTTAAAAGCTATGGGCGTTGAGTTTCATACAAATGTTATTGTCGGAAAATCTATCACTATCCAACAATTGAAAGATGATGGATTTGATGCAATATTTATCTGCTCAGGCGCAGGTTTACCGAAAATGATGCACATAAAAGGTGAAAACCTTAACGGTGTATTTTCTGCAAACGAATTTCTTACTCGTGTAAACCTTATGGGTGCAGGCAGAGATAAAGATTCAATAACACCGCTTAGAGTCGGTAAAAAAGTTGCCGTAATCGGTGGTGGTAACGTTGCGATGGATGCAGCAAGAACAGCCGTACGTGTCGGATTTGAAGAAGTTTCTATTTTATATAGAAGAACAGAAAAAGAACTTCCTGCAAGACTTGAAGAAATCAGACACGCTAAAGAAGAAGGTGTTATTTTCAAATTTTTGCACGCACCAGTTGAAATCTTGAACAAAGACGGTTACGTTGCAGGCATGAAATTTGAAATTATGGAACTTGGAGAACCTGATGCATCAGGCAGAAGAAGACCTGTCGGAACAGGTGAATATGTAACAGAAGATGTTGATACAGTAATTGTTGCACTAGGTACAGGTCCAAATCCGATTATCCAAAAATCAGCAGAACATGAAGGTATTGAAATTATCACTGACCCAAAAGGATATATTTCAGTAAATCCTGATACCAGAGCAACAAATATTCCGTGTGTATACGCAGGGGGTGACGTTGCGCCTGTTGGAGCATCTAATGCAATTAACGCAATGGGTGCAGGCAAAAAAGCTGCAAAAGCAATTAATGAATTACTAAAATAATTATTATAAAAAGGAAATACTCTAATTTGGGTATTTCCTTTTATTGAAAGAGGGAGTATGAATCAAGAAAACGAAATACAAGCAGGTAGAAATATATTTAAACTTGATGGACCAATTGGCAGAAAAAGGTTTATCCAAACTTTGGTAGTTTTGCTTATAGTTAATATTGCAGTTTGGGTTCTTGTTGCATTGATAACCTTACCATTTGGAATAAATATTTACACATTCCCAATTTGCGCGATTATAGTTGGGCTTTTCATTATCATCGCAATATATATTTCTTTAATAAATTATATGAAAAGATTTTTCGATATAATGGGGCGCAAAGATAGAGCGATTCTTTATGCTTTGTTGCTACAAATAGGAACACTTGCAATATCTTTCATTCCGCAAATAAAATATTTAGGATTAGCTATAGGACTTATGGCACTTATCTTTTGTCTATTCAAAAAAGGTCAACTTGTACAACCGCGCAACAACACAGATGAACAACAAGCTTAAAATAATTTTATTATCATTTTTAATATTTTCAACAATCGCCATGCCAGCTGTGGCGATTGACCTTGATATGTCTGTAGATGAAGAAATCAAGAAAAAATATGACACATCAAAAATCCAATATGATATGCCAAGCTTGCCCAAAGTTAATTCAACAACAGGCTCAAACAATTCATCTTACTCATCTACAGCAACCACTGTTCCAAAGACCTCTCCAACATATATAACAACAGTTCCGAGTGTAACTGCAGTTGATAAATCTTCTGCGATAAAAATTCCTGCGTGGACAACTTTCAAAGCAAAATCCAATCAACAAATCACGGATAGAATGGCTAAAGGTACAAAAATATCATTTACGACAACGGAAAACGTGTACAAAAAATACATTACTATCCCATCTGGGACTAAGCTTTACGGAACAATTACAAATTCTCACGCCCCACAAAATACAGGTAATGGCGGACTTGTCGAAATAAAAATCACAAATATGACCTACAAGGGCAAAACTTATGCTCTTGATGGAAAAATCACCAAAGCAAACTCAAAGAAAATCTTTTTTAACAACATAAAAGGGAAACGCCAATATATCGCAGGCATGGGTAAACAAATTGATAAAGGGGAAGCTTTTTACCACAAGACTCGCAAAACGACATCAAAAATGTCCAATAACCCAATACTTGTAATACTTTCACCTATTCCGACAATTGTTGGTATGGCAGGGTATTCAGTGTGCACGGTTTTATCCCCAATCACCGCAATAACAACAAAAGGCGGACATTTAACAATTCCAACAGGCAGCAGTTTTGAAATAAAACTTTTAGAACCGGCTTACGTTTATTAGGCAAAAAATAATATTTACATGTTTTACTCTGAATATGCAAATATATTCAATACCTCAAAACAACTATTCTCAATACAAAACTCAGCCAAAACACGTAAATTTCAGAGGAATGACCTCAGAATTTGGCAAAGAACTTAAAACAGTAATTCAGCGTGGACAAGCTACAGACTCAGAACAAGCAACCCTTGTCGAACAATTGCGTCAAATATTATCAAACCTGACACCTGACAAACAGTTAGGCGAAGGTGCTCACGGAATTGTTTACAAAATCGATGATGATTTTTGCTTAAAAGTTCCTCGCGGAAATATGCCGATTGTAGACAAATTGCTAGAACTGCCATCTAACCTTTTTAAAGCTCTTAAAAATTATTATGGAAGTGCTGTTGCAAAATTCAACGACGTAACAATCATGAAAAATGTTTCATCAGGTGGAGAACATATTCCTGTCGGTATTCCTGAAAAAATTGCAGTCAAAAACATTCACGCAGATAATATGACATACTATGAAATGTTCGCCCTTCCTCGAATTGCCGATATGCCACAGAAAAGTTTTGACGAAGTTGCAAAAGATTGTGCCGAATTAAATAAACTTGGAGATGGTAAATATACATATAAATTTGATTACAAAAATCCAAATAACTTTGTAATAGTCGGAGATTCAATCAGAACAACAGATGATATTGAAAAAAGATTCGGCAACCGTCCAAATTCAATTGCAGATTTGCTGAACGTATTTATCAACACGACTTTTCTAAACTGTCGCGCAAATTATAGCCCAAGTGGCGAACCTTTACGCAGAAACTTGATGGAAAAAATTATCCTTGCAGGTATGAAAAACGACTTACCGCTAACATCAGGTCTTGGGTCTGATGAAATTTTATGGTACACAATTGCAGATGATTTGTGTAAATTAAAAACTCCAACAAATGAAATTATGAAAAAACTAACAGAGTTAAAAACTGTTCCTGATGCGGAAAAACGAATAGAATTAACAAAAGAATACCTTGGAAAAATAATGAAAGACTAAATTTTTAAGACTCTGGCAAATCTCAAAAGCCTTTGTTTGTCTTGAATATTCAAAGAATCGAATATTTCAACAATTTCACTGCGCATATTTTCATCTGTTTCGATATGCTTGTAGTCAAAAAAGTCTTCAATGCTTATCCCCAGTTTTGCTGCAATTTTATCTAAATTAGAAAGTAATGGAAAATTTTTACCTGATTCAATTTTGCTGATAGATTGAGGTTCAATACCTGCAATTTCAGCCATTTTATCCTGTGTATAGCCAAACTTTTTTCTTATTTCTTTAAATCTTTTTCCAAAAACTTCTTTTGTATTCATATTTCCCCTCAACAAAATGTATCAATTATTTGTTAATAAATTAATACATTTATAGGTTAGTTTATTGAAATTTTGAACGTTTGAATATAATATATAAATGTTATACTTTATTTTTTGGAGCTTTTGAACTTATGAATAAAAATTTTTGTGCGACAAATGTAGATACGCCACCAACAAAGGCGAAATTTGGTTTTACATTAGCAGAAAGTGCTACGCACGTAACTTTGCCACCAACATTGACTAAACTTGGATTTACACTTGCGGAGGTATTAATCACTCTTGGTGTGATTGGTGTAGTTGCTGCAATGACAATTCCGACATTGATGAGCGCTTATAATAGACATGTCGTAGAAACAAGATTATATAAAATCCATTCAACTTTTATGCAAGGAATCAGAATGGCACAAGCTAATTCTGATTCAAATTTCACTGTGCAAAACCCTACAACCGGCAAAGAAGATGTAAACGGATTTTCGTGGGAGAATAGCAAGCTTGTTTTTGATGAATATTTTGCACCAGTTTTCAAAATCTCTCACACATACCCTAAAAACACATTATTCAATGTATATTCAACAGATGGGCAAGCAAGAGTTAATGGAGCAGGTGATACCAACACATATCAAATTGCACTCCTAGATGGAACAGTTCTGGGGTTCACTAAAGTTGGTGGTCAAAATACCAGATTTTATTTAGATATTACGATAAATCCGACAAAGAAAAAGTTACTTAGCGGACGCGATACGTTTTTTATTCAATATTCAGATGATGGAGAAGGAAATTTTCAAATTTACAACCCTTATACTAAGTTGTATAGCGATGAAAAACTCAAAGAATACTGTACCTCACATGAATCAAGACCTGCATCATCAATTTATCCATCAGCGTTTTGTACAGCTTTAATTGTAAAAAACAATTTCAAAATTCCATCTGACTATCCTATCAAATTCTAAATTGTTATAGTATAATCATTTTATGAATATTAATCAGGAATTTGAAACAATAGCTGCAATATCAACACCACTAGGAACAGGTGGTGTTGGGGTCATCAGGATTTCAGGTGACAAAAGTTTTGATATTGCACAAAAAATAACTAACAAAGATAATTTCCCTGTTGGCAGAATTTGTCACGGCTGGGTTGTAGATGGAGACACAAAAGTTGACGAAGTTGTTATTCTTCCGTTCAAAAATCCTAACAGCTACACAGGAGAAGATGTCATAGAAATCCAATGCCACGGTGGAGTCAATGTCGTGCGCAACATACTTGATATCGTATTGAAAAACGGTGCAAGAATGGCTGAACGCGGAGAATTTACCAAACGCGCATTTCTAAACAAAAAACTTGACTTATCGCAAGCAGAAGCCGTTGATGATTTGATTCACGCTAAAACTTCAAATTTTGCAATCCAATCTGCGAAAAATTTGTCAGGCGTTTTGGCTACAAAAATCAACGAAATAAAAGGTGAAATTTTTGAAACAGCATCAAGAATTGTTGCAGGAATTGATTTTCCTGAAGATGTCACAGAACCTGAATATTCTTATCTTATTGACAGATTTACACATTCAATTTCTGAAATCGACAAAATTTTAGCTTGCGCCAAATCATCTGATATTTTGCGCCAAGGTGTAAAAGTTGCAATTGTCGGCAGACCAAATGTCGGCAAATCTTCATTATTCAATGCACTATTGAACCTTGATAGGGCAATTGTAACAGATATCGCAGGTACAACAAGAGACATTATCAAAGAAAATCTTGACCTTGGAGTTGCGGTCACATTGATTGACACAGCAGGAATCAGGGAAGATGAAAATATAGATAAGGTTGAAGAAATCGGAATAGAGTATTCAAAACAATCCGCTCAAGAAGCCGATTTGAACCTGTTTTTGTATGATTCATCTGTCGGGATGACCGATGAGGATTATGAAATTTACAACATCGTAAAAAACAAAACTCACATCGTTGTTGCAAACAAAATCGACTTGATAAATGATGAATTTTGCGAAATTTTGCCAAATACCGCGAAACTTTCAACGGTTTCTAAAGACGGTTTGGAAGATTTAAAAGACAAAATGAAGGATATTATTTGCAATTTTTCTCTTGATGAGACAGAATTTATCACAAATAAACGCCAACAACATTGTCTGACAAGAAGCAAAGAAAGCCTTGAACGAGCATTGATAGCAGCACGCGCAAACGAGTTGCAGGATATGATTTATATTGACTTAAAGGCAGCATTACTTGCTCTTGATGAAATCACCGGCGAAGTCATAACAGATGATATATTAAACAACATCTTTGACCACTTTTGCATTGGCAAGTAAACTATCGTCTTGGCAAACAATATCCATTGCAAATCGGACAGGGTCATGTCATTCTGAACTTGTTTCAGAATCTCTAATAAAACATATTAGTCTTATGCAAAATTTGTACTATTAGAGACCCTGAAACTCCACAGTCGCATTAAACGTGACTCCACTTCGTTTCGCACTCTGCTCCTGCTGTTCAGGGTGACATTGACATGGTGTTCGGCTAAAATTCTTAATAGAATAAAAACTAAGCCAAACAAGTTGACTAGATTTTTAATCCTTTCAGAATGACATAGTTAAACATCGTCTTACCTTGAAGATGAATTGTTGTAGTTTTTGTATCTATAACTCAAAATACTATAACTTGAAACATCGGATGATGAATCGTCACTATAGAATACAGAGGTTTGAGTAGCTTTTTTGTAGTTTTCTTCATCTAACTTTTCTTGCTTGTTACAAGAATAAGAAAATGCGGAAATCTCTGCACTTGTAACACGTCCGTCGTGATTTGTATCCATCTCATCAAAGTTTTCCAAAATTTTATTAACCATATCGGTTGAATAAGCACCTGATGCTGCAAGTTGGGTCAACTCAGAACGAGAAACGCCTGATTGAGAAATCGTATTTGTCAAATTGCTCATCTCTTTTGCACTGATTACACCATCACCATCTTTATCCAAAGTTGAAAAATTGTTCTGTAAATAAGCTGCAAAAGATTGATTCAATGTCAAATAATTTGAAGTATCGTTTCTTGCTGCCGTAATATTTTTATATGTAACTCCATCTTGCGGATAAAGTGAGGCAAGATAAGAATATGTATTTGTCAAATTTGATGAAATATTTGAAATAATTGATGCACCTGATGCCATAATATAAATCCTTTTTTAGTCTTTCTACCTACCCTTATAATAATGATGTTTCTAAAAAAGTCAACCCAAATTTTATTCTATGATAAAATATTTACGAGGATAAATTATGTTAAAAAACAAAGAAGAAATAATAAACACACTAACTAACGGCGGTGTAATTGCCTACGTAACAGACACAGTTTGGGGATTAGGCTGTTTGCCTGACAATGAAAAAGCTGTTAAAAAGATTTATGAAATCAAAAAAAGAGAAGCTCAAAAACCCTTAATTTTGATGTCTAACGAAATTTACAACCTGCTTGATTACGTAAAACCTATCCCAAAAGTTGGTCAACAACTTATCAAAAAGTATTTTCCGGGGGCATTGACTATCGTAACCGACAAAAGCGACAAAACTCCTGACTATATCACATCAAATATGCCAACCGTCGGAATAAGGATTCCTAATAATGAAGTATTTAAAGAGATTTGCGAAATCATCCCAAATCACGTACTAGCAACAACCAGCGCGAACTTGTCTCATCAACCTTCTGCAAAGACTTATGAACAAGCGGTTGAAAATATGACAGGACTAGCAGACTTGATTATAGAAGATTACGGATGTCACGCGCAGGGCTTAGAATCAACTGTAGTCGGCGTTATGAATAACGAATTGAGAATCTTTCGTCAAGGCGCAATTACAATTGATTTGTAATGATTTGAAATTTTATCAGGTTTTTACTAAAATTTAGTAAACAAGAGGATTTTTTATGGAACTAATTTTATACATTATTTATTTATACTTGATTATTTATACAATTTACCTGTTCATTTTGGCTATGCGTAACCTAAAGGACAGACCTTTTTCTATTGAAAGAAAATATTCAAAGTTTGATGATGTAAAAAGAAATTTTGCGGTTATTATTTATAGCCACAACCATAAAGAATGTCTTGAACAATTGGTTGAACAAATCAAAATGCAGGATTATCCGTTAGCTGATTTCAAAGTATATGCAATTCTTGATGACTGCAATGACGGTTCTGACAAGTTATTTGAAAATGACAATTTCGTACATGTTTTAAATATTCAAGATGTTGGAACTTTGGGCAAAAATCAATCAATTTCTATGCTTTTAGAAGAATTGAAAAAAGACGACTCAATTGATGCTTATGTATTTATTGACGGAATCCGAAAAATTGATGCAGACTTTTTAACCCTTGCAAATGCAGCTCTAAATAAGGCTGATGCCGTAACAGGCGAACTTAATATTAGCAGAGACAATTTGGATATCGTTGACCAAATCAAAGCAGTTCATAAAAAATATCTTGCAAATTTTTTCAAACAATCAAGAACATTATTAGGATTAGCTACACAAGTAGATTCCGGATTATTTATTATAAAAAAATCTGTTCTTGATGAGACCGAAGGAATTAATTTTAAAGATATCAACAGCGAACTTGAATTTAGCTTGTTGTTATCTCAAACAGGTCACAAATGCGTTTATAATCCGAATATTCAATCTTACATCTTGGGTCAAGATTGCACATTCAAAAAGCCGAGATTAACAAAAAGATTCAATTTATTAAAAAATAATTTCAAAAACATCAAATCAATTAATTTTCCATTCATTGAACATGTTTGTTCTTTATTGAATCCTAATTGCTGGATGTTAATTGCAGCTTATGCCATTTTGATTGCATATTCTTACCATTGTCAATTTATTGTAAAATGCAACATGGTTATTTTCTCTGCAATCGTACTTATGGCAGTGTTTGGAATAAGCTTAATTAATGCAAAATTGAATATGAAAGAAATCAGCCTTTTGATGTTGTACCCAATTTATTCAATTTGCCATATTATCAAAAACTTTCCACCGGTGAGAGTTTTATTGAAAAAACTTGGGGCAAACACAGACAAAGAAGTTGATAAACTTGCAATTGATGTTATGGTTCAAACAAAACACGGTGACAGAGGCTGTAAATTAGAATTCATTTCAACTGAAAGTGGATTGTCAAAAATCCGATTTATTTATAAAAATAAAAAATACACAACATCAGCTCATCTTAGAATGATTGATGCTTTACAACAATTGAAATCAAAGATGGAAGATTACGGCTTGACTCTAAAAATTTGCAGCTGCTGTAAAAACTTCACCTCTCGCGTTGACGGTTCAACAAATATGCTAAAAGGAGAATGTCACAATGAATTTCCTAGCCCATTGTTAAACGAACCTCGTCCGACATTGATTTGGAACTCTTGTTCTAGTTTTGAACCTGCTCCAATCAACAATTTCATTGAAGAAATGGCACAAGAAGTCGAACGCCAACAAGATTAATTTGAAATACCTCAAAATCGGAGTGTATAATAAAACTATGAAGAAAATCCTGAGCTTTATAATTATGTTTACAATGATATTTTCTAATGCGCTAATGGTTACTGCCGATGAGCCTTTAAAAGGTACGGTTTCAGAAACCGGACAATACAAAAATGACCAAAGTGACATTTTTACAGGCAAAGTCGAAACCCTTAACCGCAAAGAAATAATAAACATGACCGTTTCACAGGTTTTGGATTCGTCCATTTCCATTGAAGGGGATGAGTTTTTCGCCGAAGTTACGGATGATGTTTATAGCAACAAAGGCATAATCATTCCAAAAGGAACACTTGCACACGGAAAACTTACAAACACAACAGCTCCGGGAAGAATGGGTAAAGAGGCTACGATGGATTTGTCTTTTGACTATTTAGTCACTCCTGATGGGCGCGAAATTCCGATAGAAGGAACAATGACAACAAAACTTCACCCAGTAACTCAAGGTGCTAAAATTGTTGCTCAAGATGTTGGCTATACTGTTGCAGGTGGTGCTGTAGGTGGTCTGATGGCACTAAATTGGCTTGGACTGGGGGCTGCAATTGCATCTCAAGGATATACATTAGCAGGCGGTGCGGCAGTAGGCGGTGTTGCAGGTTTGAGCGTTGCACTAATCAGAAAAGGCAACCACGTACTAATTGCTCCCGGAGATGAAATTAAGGTTAAAATAAACACTTCTGTTGATTTACCTGTATATAAAGAAGATGCACTTAAACAAGAAGAAGTTTTGTATAAAGGTTTAGACATAAATATAAATAACATAAAACACGAAAAAGACCCATTTGGGGAGGTTAATACAATTACTTTGACCGTTTTGATATCAAATATGTCGGACAAAACACTTTCCGGCTTTGATATGGCATTGGTAAACGATTACAACGCAAAATTCAGCCCATCAATTTTTGGAAACACAAAATTGATGTTTCGCCAAATAAAACCTGGCGACAAGCTGGTTGAAAATGTTTCATTTGCCGTTGATAATATCAACAGAAAATATTGGTTGACTTTTTATGACAGAAAAACCAATCAGGTAATAACAAAAATTTCTGTCGATAATGCTTACAGAAATTTACCGGAAAAAGTTAAAAAGAAAAACGAAAAAATACGAACAAAAAAACGTAATTACAAAAAAGACGAAGACTTTATGGATATGGATTTTTAGTCCCTTATTTGCCCCATTATACTTGTAGTTTTGTAAATTTTTAAAGAGGGGACTTGTAAAAAATCTATTTTATATTACAATTATAGTAAATAGTACAGTAGGAGGAAAACATGGTCTGCGGATCTCTCGAAATCGAAATTTTAAACACTTTTTGGAACTTAACAGCTATTGATGAAGATGTTGATATCTCAATTCAAGACGTAGTAGATGAGTTGTCTAAAAACGGCACCGAAAGAGCTTATACAACGATTAAAACTGTAATGGACAGACTTGTTACAAAAAGTATTCTTGTAAGATATAAGGTTGGTAAAAAATTCTTCTATAAAGCAACTATGGACAAACGCGAAATGGCATTAGATATGATGCATGAGTTTGCTGATAATTTCTTTAACGGTAATTATGCCGATATGGTTCGCTTTGTTGAACATGAAACAGTTGAACTGTTAGTTAAGTAATAAAAATGAGCGGAAATATTTCTGATAGAAAAACTGTCGCAGATTTGTTGCGACGAGTTCGGCTTGGTTATTGCAGTGTGAAAGATGCGTTGATGTTGTACCCAAAAGATACGACAGATGAGAGTCTTATTGCGGCTTATCATGCGCTTATTCACTACGAGGCAGACGAAGATATCAGAAGACGCGACAGTTTATATAAAGAAGAACAGGATGACTACATAGAATTTTTGTCATATATTTTAGACAGGGGAGAAGACCTGCCTGAAAATATTATTGCAAACTATAAAAAATACTATGATTCAGCGCCGATTCTTCACAAAAATACCCCATCAGGATTTTTCAAAGGTTTTTGGAAAACATTAAATACAGGATTTAGAAGGAGAAAGGAATGAAAAAGTTATTAGTATCACTGGCAATTTTAGTTGCTATGATTGGCGGACTTTCATCAGCACAAGCTCAAGAAATTAAGTCTATTGAAGTTTTGCCTACAATGAATACACAAAGCACAGCTCAAAACAGAATTTGGGTTGGAACTTTTCAACTTGTTTGGAACGAACTTACTGATAAAATTGTAAAAGCACCTGTAAAATTCTTTGATTTTGATTCACAAATGGCAACTGATTTGAACCAAAAGCAGTTCAAAAAATCAAACATAAATGCAAAATCATATTATGTAAAATCTGGAATAGTTTCACCTGCTTTAAAAGCTGAAATCGAAAAAAATATCAAAGCAAAATTCAACGAAACAAGCGAGATTTTAAAAATGTTTGATTTTGCATACAATCCGGACAAAATTTTTGTTTACGCAATGCTAAAGAAAGATTTCAAATTCACAAATGCGTTTGACAAACTATCAACAAGCAACTTCGGCAACAGTCGCGAAATGGTTAATTACTTTGGTATAAACGATAACAGCAACAAAAAATTATACAAAAACGTAAACGTATTATTCTATAACGGTTATGACGATTTTGCCGTAAAACTTTATACAAAAGGCAAAGACGAAGTATTGCTTTATAGAACAAATGCCGATGAAACTTTTGACAAATACTATGCTGAAATGAACGAAAAAACCACAAAATATAGCGGTGACAGAAACTTTGTTAAAAACGATACTTTGACTGTTCCTGATATCAAATTGTATCAAGAAACAAGTTTTGATGAACTTGAAGGACACCAAATTATCGGCACAAATATGCAAATCGACAAAACTATCGAAACTGTCGACTTTAGAATGAATAACGAAGGCGTTAAGCTAAAAAGTGAAGCAGCTATTATGGTAAGATGCACATCTCTTGCACCTCGCGATGGTAGAGATTTCACATTCAATAACAACTTTGTACTGTTCTTAGTTGAAAAAGGTCAAAAAACACCTTACTATGCAATGAAAGTAAGTGATGTCGCAACCCTAAACAAAACAGGCAGAGAATAATATAAATAGATTTTATAATGAAAGCTTAGAAAATTTGCGGTCGAAAAATCTCACGCAAATTTTCTTGCTATTTAAGGGGATTAAAATAAACAGGTCAGTATGTCCGCCCCTAGTGGGCGGACCGAAATCTCTGATTTCGAGGTGGGGGATTATGACATATTTGTTGTGGATTACCACGTCATTCCGTCAAGACTTGTGATAAAATTCAACTACGCCTCGCATTAAACGTGTCTCCGAGCCTGACAACATATCCTGCAGATAGCCAATCAAATTGGCAGGCTGCTCCGCACTCTGCTCGGCTTGGTTTTCCTCGTAATAACGTAAAAAGCTTGCCCTCTTGCCTTTCGTTGAATTGTAACAAATTCTTAACATACACATCAAAAAAATTAAAGTTTCACATAAAAAGTGTCGATATATAAAATGTAATTAAACAAAACTAATTTTCCTCCTTTTTCCCCTACTACTAACTAACCTACTAAATGGAACCCTAATCGGTTCCTTTTTTATTGACTAAAAAAGTGGGCGAAGGCTAAATGCCTTCGTCCTTTCGTTATGACCAAACGAACTATACTAAATTTTCACCAACAAAAACTTTGAATCCTTTTTGGCAAATACTTTATGCTCAGTATCTTTTTTAAACATAATCATCTCACCTTTATCAAGGGTAAATTTTTCGGCATCAAAATGCAATTCAATTTCACCATCAAGAACATACACAGCGGCATCTTCAACAGATGTATGAGTGTCGATAATTTCATTTTTCTTTATTGCAACGATATTCAAACTGCTGGTGTTATGCTCCATCAGAGTTTTTCTTTTGAATGGTTCATTATCCAAATGAACAAGTTCTTTTGCTTTTAAAACATTGTAAAACATTAAAATTCCTCCTGTTTTGTTTCAAATTCATTAAAACAACTACAGAAGGAATTTTCATTCGACATTGTGGGGATTAATTAATTTTCAAACTTTTCAACCATTGGCTAACATCGGCATCGGTTGCAGAATCTTCGTAACTGGTAAATCCTGTTTCAACTGAGGCTGATGGCGCAAGTTTTTGCATATCCGAATAAGTTTCAGATGCTCCGCCACCACCATGAGTGCAGAACGGCGCAATTGTTTTTCCGCCAAAATCGTTATTTGCGATGAAAGATTTCACAGCAGGAGCCATTGTATACCACCAAACCGGAGTTCCGATAAATATTGTATCGTATGATGAAACATCACCGTTTTCAACCAATTCCGGCAATATGTTTTTCATTTTTTCTTCTTTTGCTTCATTTACAACTTCATTGTATGAATTTGGATATTCTTTAACTGTTTTAATTTCAAAAATATCACAATCTAATTGTTTTTGAATTTTTTCGGCTACAGCCTTTGTGTTTCCTGAGAATGAATAAAATGCTACTAAAATTTTTTTATTTGACATAAATTCTCCTTTCATCATAGTATTATTTTAAATCCTGATAGTTACTCTCAGTCAAGTGTTGATTTTTAATTGTTAAAATTATTAAATATTGGCAAAAATTTTTATTCACGGTTTTATTTATGATAAAATAACTGTGCAAAAAGGATAATGAATATGCGAATACCCCCAATAAGACATAATCCAGCGGTAACTACCGCCGTTTCGATTGTAAAAAATGGCAAACACGCCGTAAAACATGTTGTGAAACAAGCCGTTAAACAAGCTATGGCGCAAACTTCAAAATACGCAATGCCATTGCCTAAAAAAGAAACTAACAAAGCTGTAACAGTTTTATTAGCGGCAACAACACTGGTTCCGCAAATCAGTACAAGATTAGCCAAAATGGCAAGTGAACACGCAGAACCGATTGTGAATAGCGGTGATACATTTATTCGCAGAGCACCAACTAAAAAAGTTAAAGCAGCCGCAAAAAAAATTGTTCGCCCAAGTATTCCAAAATCAGCACGGACAGCAAAACTTATGGGTACAATAGAAAATTATGATGATAGCTTAACATCATCTTTTAACGAATTGCTACTGGATAACGAAAAGAAGAAAAATCCGCTAAATGGCAAAGCTAAAGTATTTTTGAAAAAAGCAAAAGAATACAATGTTAATCCTGCGGTTTTGATGGCAATTGCAATGCACGAATCTGCAAGAGGAGCATCCGAGGCTGCAAAAGTGAAACGTAATGTTGGCGGTGTAATGGGCGCTAAGGGTTTAAAGAAATTTAAAAGCGTAGATAGTTGTATTGAAGAAATGGCGCAAATTATCTCTAAACATCACCAAGAATCTAATATTAATACCGTTGAAGAGTTGGCAAATGCCGGCAAATACTGTACAAAATCCGAAGCCAAAGAGTGGACAACCGGAGTAATGTATTACATACAAAATCTTTTGAGCTAATCAAAATAAAACCCGACACCTGCAATCAATGCAAGTGTCGAGCTTTTGGGTGATGAAGATTAAACTAAGTTCCGGTTATTCGTTACAACCGAATGCAATAGTAACGTGTTCCCTAGGATTTACTGCAGATATTTTATATCCGCGAGGGTCAACAAGGTAAGCAAATTCATCACCTGTAGTTTGGAACAAGCCCATAGTACCAGATAGAGCAGTTCTTGTTACGTCAATCGGTGCCTTAACGGTTTCAAACAAACCATCGCCCAAACTTCTTGCAGCAGCTCCGAATTGACCTTGGAAAGCGTGACCGAGCATATAACCTGCATCGTTAGATACGTTTTCTACAGCGTTACCAACGTTTGTGATGATACCGCCTGCAGTTCTACCGACAACACCAACCAAAGAACCTGCCCAAGTGAATGGCATTTCAACTACTCTTGCTACAGGGTTTACATTTTTAGATTTATTTACCTGAGCTTGCAAGATTTGTTTAGGTAATTTAGTTTTGCAATCACCGTTTTTGATTTCTGTGAAAGCAAGTTTCAATGCTCCTTTTTCACAGCCTGAAGGTCTGATTACTTCAACAACCTGACCTGTAACGGTTGAACCGCAAGGATAAGTTACGCCGTTGATAGTAATATCTTCAAGAGTGTTTGCTCTAAAGTATTGACCTACGTGAGAAGATTTTGCTGTCAATTGGTCAATCATTGAAAGTTTCAATGTTGGGATTTTTACGATTTCTTCGTGTTCAATCAACGCATTTTTCTCTATCGGACAAGCAGGACAAATATTGTTTGCTGTTTTCGGATTTGTGTCATAACCAAGAGCTACACGAACAGTTTGCATCATTGATGCGATATCAGCACGAGATGCATCTTTGTTTGGCATAATCATGTTTGGTGTAGGTGAATCTTTCAATGCACCGTTTTGCAAAGATTTTGCTACAGGAATTCTTGCCCATTCAGGAACTTTGTTTCCGTCAGCATATTTGCTCAAGATTTCATTCGCTTTACATTTATCGATGTCACAGTTCATACCTTTTGCAATTGATGTCAACGCTTCTACACGTGAAACATTTGCTTTTGGTTTGAATGTTTTGTTTGGATAACCTTTCAAAAGATTTTCGTCAACGGCTTTTGCAATTGCAACATTTGCCCAGTTGTTACGCGGAACATCTTTGAACATTGTTTGTCTATCCATATCACAATTCATGTTGAAACCTTTAACAAGCATTGTTGCAAATTCAGCACGAGAGATGTTTCTGTTTGGCTTGAATAATCCATCAGGATAACCTACAACAACATCATTTGTTGCCAATTTGTCGATATCACAAGCTGCCCAATGACTGTTAGGAACATCAGGGAACATACAACCGCCTAATGGAGCTGCTGCACCTGTGATATTTTGAATTTGTTGCGGAATTTCATAAGGAATTAATGTCTTTTTAACCGCATTAATTGAATTTGCAGATTGAATGTCTATTGGACAAGCATTGCCATCCATTTTACGTTCGTTTCTGTCTATTGTTATACCATTATATTTGTTAGGCTCTTCGTTCAAGCATGGCATTTGAGCAGCCGCACCTGTAACTTGTCCGTCAGTTGCAACTGTTGCACCGCTGATGTTTGAAGACATTCTGCTTGCAGGACAGCCTTTCAATTGTTTTTCTGTTGAAAAGATTGAGTTTGCAGGTTCTCCGACATAGTTGTTTGTACCGTATACAGCTTGCGGATAGCCATAAACTTGTTTCATTTCAGCTTTGTCAGGTTTTCCTGTTTGCGGACACAATGCAGTTGATGGAACAGCTGGTTTGTCACAGCTTATTTCATCAGGGCATCCGCAATCTTTCTTCTTGGCTGGACATGGGTCTTTTTTCTTGCAAGGTGCTTCTTGCTTTTTGCATCCACACTCAGGCAAAGCTTTTTTACACTTTGTACAAGTTTGTGGTTGAGCTTGTTCCACAGGACATGCAGGACCTGTAACTACCGGTAATTGTTCGGCAGGTGCAGGTGTTTTGCATGGGCAAGCTGCCATTACTGGAGTCAAGGAACACGTTGCTATTCCAAGCGTAATAGCAGCTGCCAGAGTTAGTTTTTTAATTGACATTTTTACCTCCTTGTTTGTGTGAGTTTTGTTTAAAATAAACAAAAGTTTTATTTAAAAAACAAACTTATACCAGATTATGTACTTTTCAGGAGGTTTAAAACATTAGCGAAAGTAACTATTCGACAGGCTAATATTTGAACTACTAATATTGTAACAATTTATTGCAAACACTTGCAATATAAGCAAAATTTTTGTATTCTATTTGTTTATATATATGTGTGTGAAGTTTCAAGCAGTTTACTGCGTGAAGGAGTGTTATGTACAGCAAAGAATTTATGAAATTTTTGTTTGAATATCAAAAAGATGATTTTAAACCTAAAGAACCTGAATGTCGTGAAATTAGGTTTAAGAGTAACCGTGGTGGGAAATTAGCAGAAGTTTTCGTTACTGAAAAATGTGAATAATTTACAGACTTTAAACCCCATTTTTAGTCGAAATTTTATAATGTAAAATTTAGCAAATCTATAATAGTGGTATCAAGAGCCTCGGAAATCCTAACCAAGGTTGAATATTTGGGGTCGATTGTGCCACATTCTATACGACTGATAGTTCGCGTTGTCAGTCCGGTTTTTAGCGACAAATCAAGCTGAGAGAGATTTTGTTTATTTCTCAGGTATTTTATTTTGTAACCAAGTTTTAGAAAATCTTCATTATTCATTTTCTAATGATATATTATTGACAAACTTAAAGCGATATATTATACTTCTATTATTAGACATAAAGTATATAAATAAGTAGAGAAGATAATGAGAATAATCAAATTTGTTGGTAAAAATTTACGTTGCGCATCTGTAAAAAATAAATCTCGCTTTGATTTTTCACCAGTCTTCACAAGATTTGGTTTTACGTTGGCTGAGGTTTTAATCACTCTTGGAATAATCGGCATAGTTGCCGCAATGACAATTCCTGTATTGATTTCCAGCCATCAAAAACGAGAGATTGAAGCTAAATTAAAAGAGGATTTTTCTATTTTTAGCCAAGTTAATAAAATGATGATTTATAATGATGTTTCATTTGACTTTTCTGCAGCAGATGGTAGTTCGCAAGTTTTGAGAAATTGGCTCAATCTCAATATTTTCCCATATATGAAAGTTGCAAGAATTTGCAATGAACCTGAAAAAGGTTGCTTTAGTTCTGTTAATATGGCAATCAGACAGCTTAATGGCAGTTCTTTTGATGATTGTCCAAAAGGTGGCGGAGGCTGTGGCGGCGGTTGGGTTTCATTTGTTATGAACAATGGAACAAAAGTTGCGGTTGATGTTGGAAATAACAGCCAATTGAGAACTATTTATGGAGTAGATTCAGATGCTGAAACTTGTTTAAAAATGTATGTTGACGTAAACGGAGACAAAAAGCCAAACAAATTCGGAATTGACATATTTTTGATGACCTTTACGGAAGATGGTTTTGTTCCTGCAGGATATTCAAAAACCGCAGATGAACTCAAAAGCAATTGTTCCCCAAAGCAAACAGGTTGGTGGTGTATGGCTAGAGTAAAAAATTCGAACTGGGAAATTCCTGATGATGTTTGGGCAGTAAGGAACAAATAATGACCTTATATTCTGTCTTTTGTCAAGGTGTCAAGCGCGAGTTTCAGTGCTTGATTTGCAAATTGTTCTTTCATTTCCTTGCGTGGCAATTTCGGAGAAAGTTTAACTTCCTTGATTGTGGTGATTCCTTTATATCTGATTGAAATATAGACTAAACCAACAGGTTTTTCTTTTGTTCCGCCGGTAGGTCCTGCAATACCTGTTGTACATAACGCGATATCACAGCCTGTTGAGCTTTCCAAACCTTCTGCCATCGCTTGAGCACACTGTTCGCTAACTGCGCCAAAATTATCTAAAATATCCCAACTAACACCTAAAATCTTATGTTTAGCCTCATTTGCATAAGTTACAAAATTCAATTTGACATACTCAGAGCTGCCTGAAACATCTGTCAATTTTGAGCTTAGCAAGCCACCTGTACAAGACTCAGCCGTTGCGATTGTCAATTTGTTTTCGATTAAGTATTTTCCTAATTCTTCTTCTAAAGACATTTTTGGGCACTCCTTTTTAGTTGAATTTCCACCAAACAGAATATCACAAAAGTCTCTCCAAGGCATTAAACATAGGGGGGCTGACGCAACATATCAAGTCATTGTCACCCTGAACTCGTTTCAGGGTCTCTAATTTTACAAACTTCACATAAGACTAATATGTTTTATTGAAGATGCTGAAACAAGTTCAGCATGACTAAAAATCTAAGAAATAGCCACTACAAGTAGCATTTCCCCTTTTAACTCGGAGAAATGCAAGCGGTAATTGCATCGATTAACCTTTTTACCGGTACAATGTTAATCTTGTCATTGGTAATATTTCTGTTTGCGTAAGGGATAATCGCCTTCTTAAACCCTGATGTAACAGCTTCATTCAGCCGTTTTTCTATATTGCTAACCGGATGAATTTCGCCAGACAAACCGATTTCCCCAATGATTACCGTTTGAGGGTCAACCACAACATCGCGAGCACAAGTGGCAATTGCAATAGCTATCCCCAAATCCGCACTCGGCTCATCAATTTCAATTCCGCCCATAACATTCACATAAACATCTTGTTTTGAAAGGTTTAAACCAACCCTTTTTTCCAATACCGCCAAAATTTGTAATAATCGGCTGTTATCGACCCCATTTGTCACTCGGCGCGGAGTCGGATATGGAGTAGTGCCGACAAGTGCCTGAATTTCAACCAAAAGCGGACGAGTTCCTTCGTTTGTAACAATGATAGCACTCCCTGGGATTGCATCTTGAGAACGCTCATTTAAAAACAATTCGTTCGGATTTTTCACTTCCACAAGCCCTTGAGTTTGCATTTCAAAAATTCCGACTTCAGAAGTATTACCAAAGCGGTTTTTCATAGAGCGCAACATTCTGTAAGACTTGTATTTGTCGCCCTCAAACGAAATAACAGTATCTACCATGTGTTCTAAAATCTTTGGACCTGCGATATTACCGTCTTTTGTCACGTGACCGATTACGATTGTTGTAATTCCGCGATTTTTGGCAATTTGCATCAAAATATTACAACATTCTCGAATTTGTGACACACTACCAGCGGAACTTGAAATAGTTTGAGAATAAATCGCCTGAATACTGTCTATCACAATCATATCTGGTTGAAGTTCATCAATTTGAGCGCGAATACTTTCCAAGTTTGTTTGCGGATAAATATATAAATTTTCGGCATTTATTCCTAATCTGTTGGCACGAAGTTTCAATTGACTTGCGGATTCTTCCGCTGAAACATACAGGATTTTTTGACCGTTTTTGCACAATTCACCGCTTGTTTGGAGCAAAATTGTAGATTTACCGATTCCGGGGTCACCTGCAATCAACACAAGCGAACCTTGAACAAGTCCGCCCCCAAGTATTCTGTCAAATTCAGAAATATTTGTACTTATTCTAACCTCTTCTCCGATATGAATATCATTGATTAGAGAAGGTTTTGTATCATTTGCAATCCCTTGCGGTGAGATATTTTGAGGTTTTAAATTGCTTTGGATTTCTTCCGTAAAACTTCCCCACGAACCACATTCAGGACATTTACCCAAATACCCTGCTGATTCATAACCGCATTGTTGACATATCCATTTTGATTTTACTTTAGCCATAGTTTAATTATATCCTTAAATCCGCCGTTGTAAACTAATGTAACAAAAAGGCTCGTATTATTAAAGTAGCCCTAAAAATTGCCGTATTGACATGTAGGTGTAAAAGAAGAAAGTAAATGTTATGTGCGCAGAAAATGTCAAATTGAATCTGAACAAAGGTAAACTCGGTCAAGCTGATTTGAACCAAATCAAGGGCGGACTAAAACGTGAGCAAATCAAAGATAAAGCTATGCTTGCAATTTTTGACGCGTTAGATGACGGTAACCATGTTCTTGATGAAAAAGAGATTTCAAAATTGAAAACTCAATTACAAGAAGCTGCGAAAAACAGTAATCTTTCTAAAAATGAAGCTGAAAAATTTTTGAAAAACTTGTTTGGTGATAAAAAAGATAAAAATATCACTAACGAAGATTTGTTCAAATTTATCAATACTCTGACCGATAACAGCAAAAATATTAAAAACTCAACCGCTACAAAAGAAAACGGACAAGACGTAATCACAACCGAATACAAAGACGGTTCTGTTGAAAAAATTTACCCTGACACAAAGAAAAAAGTCATAATCAAAGACAACAAAACTTCTACTTATACAGCAGATAACACTCTTCAAAAAGAAGAATATTTTGACAAAGACGGAAATTCTGTTACTACAACTTTCACTGACGGCAAGCCGCAGAAAAAGACCGTTAAAACTCAAACAGAAACTTTGCACTACGAAGTTTCTGATAAAGGTGAAAAACTTGTAAAACGTGAAAATAATCAAAACAAAGCCACAACCGATTATGAATATGATGAAAAAGAAGGTACTGTTAATGAAACAGAACAAAATGGCAATGTAACAACTAAAAGAGTAAGACGCAACGGCAATGTTGAAACTCAAACTGCAGTAGAAAAGTTGGAAGATTCCACAGTAGAAACAGTTACAGATGCTAACGGTAATATTACCAAAACAACAGTAAATTCTGATGGCAAACGCATCAAACAAGAAAAAACAATCGACGGCAAAACTTATGTAGCCGAATACGATGGCAACGGTAACACAAAAGTTGTTGTACAAAACGGTGAAAGTATTGCGCATCTTGCAAAAATCTTTGATGTTAAACAAGGTGACATCATTGAAGTAAATGAACCTGACGGCAAAGTTCATCAAAAAGGTTCTACAAAATTTTTCCTTGTTGGTGATACAGTTTTGATTCCAAAAGAATTGGAAGCCGATGATAAAAACTTAACCAATCGCAAAAGCAGTGCCGATACAATTGGCGACTACAAAGAAGATATGGCAGAAATCCGCCGTAAACAACAAGAACGTGCAGCTAGAGCTAGAGAAAAAGCGCAGGAAGCAAAAGCTCATGAAGCTAAACAAAAGAAAAAAGCCTCAAAACCAAGAGCAATAAGTTTCACTTGCAAACAAAAGAATTTCACAGAAGTTGCCAAACAAAATTTGGCAAGCCAAGGAGTTAAAAATCCGACTAAAAAGCAATTAGAAGACAGAATTGCACAATTAAAGAAATTAAATCCAAACTTAAAAGACGGTCAAATTCAAGGTAAAAGAATTACTGTTCCGTGTTCGGAAGAAACATACAACAGGTTTGTCGGCAGACAAAAAGAAGTAACCGAAATCAACAAAAATATGCGCAACAACAGAACCGCAAAAGGTATCGCAAATAATTTATATAAAATTTGTGATGACAATGCTGCTGCGATAGATAAACCTGTATTTTGGAACGAATTGAAAAAGGTTAATAAAAATAACGTTGTGGCTGTCCTAGATAACTATGATAAAGTTTTAGAAAAACACACAGGCGATTCATCTTTACTTGATACAATTTGTTCAGAAGTCGGAGCATCAAACACAAACAGACAAAAAGCACTTAACCATATTTATAATTCATTGGAACAAGCTGCAAAAGAAGCAGGTGTTTCTCAAGCTGATTTAAAAAGTGCAAGAAAGAAATTTTCAACAAGTATGCAGCACGAATTTGACAAAATCGGTCGTATTGATACAAAAGAAATGGATAAAGCCGTAGACTTTTTGCGTGGCGCAACCGCAGCAGCAAAAGTTACTAAAGGTCAGGGTTCAATTTCTACAAGAGCTGCCATGAAATCTTTCTTGAATGGTGAAGATGGTTTGGTTGCACTGGATAAAGATGTTCAAAAACAATACAAAGATGCAAGAGATAAAGAAGGCTGGGTTGCTAAAACAGGTGACTGGGTTTGCGGATTATTCGGCTGTACAACTATTGCCGATATGGACAAAAAGCTTGGCAAACACGCAGGTGATGTGAAGAAACTTGTAGCTGCCGCAAATAAAAACGATGAAGCAACTTTTAAAAAATTATATAAACAAACTTTCGGAATTGATTTTAATCCAAAAATGATTCAAGCTCGCCAAACAGCAAGAATCAATTACGAATCTGCTGCTGCATTCAATGCATCATACAAAGCCTTTGCAGGTTTGGAGTCAAAGACAAAGAATCTGAATTACCAATCTTTGCGTAACGAATTGAAAAAATCTTTCAAATACTCAGATTCTGATATTGATACATTGATTAAATCTTACGCACAAAGCAAAGGTATGGACTCAGCATCCCAAGCTGATAAAAAGTATGTTTTGGATTCCTTTATCAAAGAATCTAAACAACAGTATTTAAAAGAATTTCAAAAATTGTCTAAAGGTAAAACTTTAGAGCAAATGGGCAAAGATGTTGATTTGTTGACAAAAAGCGCTTACGGTACAAATGATATCGTCAAAGACGTTATCCAATTCAACGAAAACCAACAAATGACCGAAATGGTGACTTCCGCAGCTTTTGAAATTGCAGGTACTATTGCATTACAATTTGTTCCGGGGCTAGGACAAATGGCAGCCGCAAAACTTGCGGTAAGTGCGGCTAAATGGGGTGCTCGCGGTGTAAAAATTGCAACTTACGCAACTAAAGCTGCAAAAGCAATGAAAACCGTATCAACTGCAATGAATGCAACTAAGAAAGCTAAAATCGTAACTCAAATGGCTTCAGCAGGCGTTGCAACAGCAGCAGTTAATTTGTCAAATAAAAAAGACGTCAAAGAAACAATGAGAAAAACTTTGATGAATATGTCATTTGCAGGCGTTGGTGCATCTTCAAGCATCTTGGCTCCAAAATTGATGCAAGCATTTGGTATAACAAATAAAGCTTTGGCAACAGAAGTTGCAGAAGAAATCATCAATTGCGCAGGTTCTTACGGCGTAACAAAACTTGCAGGAGACGATTACGGCAAAAACGATGCATTTATAGACTTTGCAAGCGGCTTGTTAATGTCAAGAATTTCTCACGTAAAAATGCACAAAGGTACAAAAGTTGAGACTCCAACCCCAAAACCTGAAGTACCGACCAAACCAGAAATTCCAACATCAAAGCCTGAAGTCCCAACAACTCCTGAAAAACCAATCAAAACAGATAAACCAATTGTAGAACACCAAGGCGCAGTTAAACCTGACACCGAGACAAAACCGTCCGGCGAAGCAAATAACTCTAAGAAAGTTCCTGACGATTTTAAAAAGTCAAACGAAAAACTTATTGATGAAAAGGATTTGAAAAACAAGAAAAAAACAGTTACCCCTGAAGAGGCTGACAAATTTAAAGAAGCTGCACCAAGCACCAAACCTCCTGTAGCTGATGAAAAACCTTCACTCCAACATCCGCAAGAAAAGAAATTCAACGGAATAAACGGCGAAGAACTGAAATTTGAAGTTATCAGTGAAACCGATTTTCCAAAAGGTAAAAAGTCTTATTTAACAAAAGATGATAAAAAGATTTTTGTAGATGCTGACGGCAAAATTATATCTGTAAAAGATTACAATGCAGGTACAATCAAAGCTTTCGATTACCACAACGCAGGTGATGCTCCATCAGGTTACACTTTGGTAAACAAAAAACAACAAATTATCAGACAAGTAGAATCAAAAGTTGATACTAATGTAACTAAAAACTACGAAACAGGCGTAGAAACTATCACATCAACCAAAGACGGCTCAGTAATTACAGAAAGATATATGTCACTTTCTGAATACCCTGCTAATGCCCCAATTCCTGATGCAGCTAAATTTTCAAAAAACCTGAAAGCTCAAATTGATGAATGTACAGATATCAACAAGTTGAACAAATTGAAAGATGAATACAACATGTACAACTCTCAATACGGTACTGCTGACGGTTCATTGTTCCAAGCTTTGCAAGATAAAGCATCTGCATTGCAAGGAACAGCAAAACCGACTCCACACAAACCATTATCAAATCTTGTAACAAGTTCAACATTAGATAATGCACTAGAAAATTTGAATATGAAAAAATATGGCAAAAAAGGTTTGCCGTTGAAATATTCTCATGATGAAATGTTGAAAGACTTGAAAGAATCTCTAATGGCTCTTCCTTATTCTGAACGTTCTGCTATTATGAATAAATTCAACATTCATACAATTGGAGATGAGTTGTCAGATATTCCAAAACTTTCTCAAATTCCAAGCACACCTAATGAAGAAAAGATTTTGAATATCTTAAATAAATATTCAAAACAAAATTCTTTGCAAATTGCTGACCCTGCATTGAAAGCTGAATTAGAAAACTTTATCAAAGATGTACCTGAATTTACATTTATGATTGGTAAAAAACAAAACGGCGTTCATGCATACAGCTTAGATTCTCACACTATTCAAAACTTACAAAAAGCTTTGAAATACGCAGCAGATGCCAATATTTCCGATGAACAAAAAGAAATTTTGAAAATGAGTATTTTACTCCACGATATGGGTAAACAATACAAAGGCGCATCAGTATCAGACACAGGGCACGCTGCACTAAGCAAACAGTATGCGGAAAACATTTTGGACAGATTCAACTATTCAACCGAAACAAAAAATAAAATCTTGAATTTGATTGAAAATCACCACTGGTTCAAAGATTTTAACAAAGGTAAGCTAAGTGCTGACCAAGTTGTAAAAATGTTTGGCGATGATTTGACTCTTGCTCAAATTATGGCTAAATCTGATTTGGAAAGCGTTAGCGATACATTCCACTTAGAAATCTTAGAACCAGGTAAAAAACTTTCTCAAGCAGAGTTTGAGACCAAATTCCAAGAAAAAATGGATAAGATTTCCAGCAAAATTACACCTGAAGTCTTGGGTGAAGAATTACCAATCGGTCAAATGGACAAATACAAACCTTACTATTTGGACAAAAGCAAAATCGACAAATTGATTTTGGGCAAAGGTGTTGAACTTGATATGAACGACCCTAAACTAAAACAATTGATGAATGATTTAAAAGAGGGCGAAAGCTTTGCTATTGGCTGTACTGACCCACATGGAAATTATCCGGATGTAAAATATCAAATCGGCAAATATGCTGATGGCGTTGGCTCTCACCACGTAATTATTACTAAAAAGCACGGTGAATTTGTAATTGAAGTTCACAAAGATGCTGCTGTTATGAAAGATATTCCGACAGCTCACAACTCAGACCCTGTAATTGCAAATAAAATCGAACAAATTAAGAAAAAAGCAACTAATATTACATCTGAAACATTTAATATCGACGGTAAAAATGTTCCGTTTGAAATTTTACACGGAACAAAAAGCGGTTCAAACAAAGGTTACTATGTAATAAATAAACAAACCGGTGAATTATTCTATGCAAAATTTGGCGGAGCACAAGGCAAAACAGAACTTTTGGCTAACAAATTGTACGCTATGGCAGGCTTAGGCACTCCTGAAATGAGTTCTTTCAAAGCCACTGACGGCACTGTGGGAACTTTGAGCAAATACATGCCTGACTTGACAAGTGTAACTCACGCAACTACAAAGGCTAACGAAGGTTTTGGTATGGATGTATTGTTGGCAAACTGGGATGTTGTCGGTATGAGCAACGACAATATGCTAAAAACTGCTGACGGCAAAATCATCAGACTTGATGCAGGCGGTACATTTGATTATCGTGCACAAGGCAAAAACAAACCTTATACATCAATTCCGATGGAATTTGTAACATTGATGGATGCAAACATCAACTCAAAATCAGCACAAATTTTCAGCAAAATGACTCGTGATGATTTGATTAACTCATTGAACAAAGTTGCAAATTTAAAAACAACAGAAATCACAAATCTTCTTGATAGTATGGGTTTGTCTCACTACAAAGAACCTTTGCTAAACAGAAAGAAATTCTTGAAATCTTTGCTTGAAGAAATCAAAGCAAATCCGCAAGGCAGTGAATCTACTCTTGAATACATGCACAATATGATGAACAAATCATTAGACAAGGCTATTTCTTCTGCTAAATCAGCAGCTGACTTGCAAGATATCAAACAAGCTTTGACTTATGTAAACAATCCAAAAGCAAAACAACAATTACTTGATAATATTGCAATCAAAGAAAAAGATTTGGCTGCCTCAGCTCCTGCTCCAAAAATCTTGTCAGAAGTTCAGGTTCAAAATCTATTAGCTAAAAATGGATTTGTTCAAAATAGTCATGGTTTTTGGCAAAAAACTTTAGACCAAGCAACAAAAGATAATTTGTACAAACAATATGGTTCATACAGTAGCACAATCATTCATAAAATTGAAGCAACTTTAAGTATTGAAGATATCAAGAAATTACAAACTATTATGAACGCAGGAAAAGGGCAGTTTATAAATGTTTGGCAAAATGATATGAATAATTTAATTCTATTATATAGAAATATTAAAAATACAAATATCTTTAGCTATTTAAACGATATGGGCACCGGAGAATGGGAAACCCTGGTAAATATTGCTAAAAATCCTATATCTGAAGACACCCTTAATGCTATTAGGACATATAAAGGTTCTGGCTATTCAAAAATAAATAAAGCATTAGAAAATATGCACAAAAAAGGCATACCTTACCCTGCAGATACGGCTGATGATATTAAGAAAATTCAAGCATATATCAATACTCAAGTTATCCATTCTCCAATAACTATTAAAAGAAATGAAGGCTATGGAGTTCTACATTCTGTAACATTACCTAATGGAAAACATCTTGATGAGGCAATGCAAGAAGCTGTAGCTCATTTCGATGCAACTAAAGGTGATAGAACAAAAATCAATGAAGTTAGAAAAATGGTTCTTGGACAAATAAGTGTTGCGCATCAAGAACATTTCATGTCTGCTTCAATTGCAGGTCCTGCACCATTTGAATCTTATCCTGTACATTGGACTTTTAATGTTGAGCAAGGCTCAAAAGGCGTACTATTGGAAGGTGTAAATCCTAGTGGAGCACACCAAATTGAAACAGAAATCCTTTTACAGAAGGATTCAAAAATAACAATAACTGCGATAGATTATAAAAATGGTAAATGGCAGTTAGAAGGCAATATTAAAAACTAGAAAGGATAATAATCTAAAATGGACGAAAATAAAAATGAAACCGAGCAATGGCGCGAAAATAGCAAACACGATTGCGACAATTTAGAATTTAAAACTCAAAAAGTCGTATTTTTCCCAGAAGATGTTGAAAAAATGAAAAACATGGATATTGACGAAGAATTGGAATATATGACAATGTTAAAAAGAGAAGGCAGATATACTGTCGAATAATTTACACAACGGAGGTCTAAATGAAAAAAATAACATTAGCAGATATAAGAGCAAATGTTCATCCTGTAAAACTAAACACCTCAAAAATAAAATCTTCTCATGAAAAAATTGACCTATCTGTAAAACCTGATACATTTGAATCAGCCCAAAAGAATATGAAAAACAGATACGAAAGCGAAATGTCAAATATTGAATTTAAGACATATAAAGTTGATTTTTTCCCTGAAGATGTTGAAAAAATGAAAAAGATGAGTTTAGATAAACAAATCGATTATATGACTTATTTGAAAAAGAATAATAAATATACTGTGCGACAAAACGATAAATAAAGTTAATTTATAGGATATCTTTTTGCCGCATCTTCAATATCTTGCGGTTTGACATACAGGTCTTTTGCTAGTTGTCCGAGTTCGTCCGTCAATTCAATTTTCTTGAGCCATTTTGACGGAATTTCTTCAATACCCAAATGCGCACCTAGTATATTACCTAAAATCGCACCTGTAGAATCACTATCACCATTGTGATTTACTGCCATTTTCACCGCTTTTGCAAAGTCTTTAGGTTCTTTTAGCGCACAATATGTAGATATTGCAATCGCCTCATCTCCAACCCAGCCTTCGCCAAGTTCTTTTATTGCATCTGATGGGTCAATATCTGATTTTGCAAGTTGTTGAGCCTTTTTCATCAATGCGGTTACAGGTTCGTGGTTATCATATTTTTGTAAGGTTTTAAGCGTTTCATTTACTGATTGATTTACATCTTTTCCGTTTATAATATGTGCAATCATTTCACTTAACACCCCTGCAGGAAGATATCCGCGCGGATGACTGTGAGTTAAGGCTGCACACTCTGCACCAACCCTGAACGCCAATTCAGGATTATCTTTGTACATAAGCCCTGCAGGCGCAACCCTCATAACACCACCACAACCGGCACTGTTATTGATTGCTTTTTCAATACTCCCCGGATTATTTCCGCTGATTGCAGAAATACAGGTATTTCCGGGTGCTCTTCTTGCATACAAATCTTTTATTTCGGCAATCCAACCTTTACCTTTTTGTTGAATATCACTGAATTGAGTTTTTAACCAAAGTTTATATGAATCAAAAACAATATTCATATCAGGCATTGTTTCAAGATTAAGACTTTTGCGCGCAGCTTTTATCAGACCATCTGCCGTAAACATTGTCATTTGCGTATCATCTGTAATTTCTGCCTGCCCTTTAGAATTTATAACAAGGTCTTGAATACCATCTTTGCCAAACCGGCTTTTAATAGAATCTAAACGATGAAATTCAATAGGCCAGCCCATCGCATCACCTATTGCGCCACCTTTCAAACAAGCTTTGTAATTGCTAAGACTGTATCGACCTTGGAAACTTGTATTATTTGCAGAATTTATGTTCATATTAACTCCTGATTTTTACACTTGCATAACCATAAAATGCCCTGAAAATATTAATTGCTCATAGTGTAAACTATTGTAAACTCAAAACCATTATTCGCTTAAATTTATCCATTTTTTTGCATCGAAGCGAAGGTCGGTCAATTTCATATTGAGCGACTCTACGTATGGTTTGAATTTGACTAGCAATTGAGTTTTTCGAAGCATCAATTCTTGCGCTACGATTGGAGTTTCGCAAGCAATAACCATTATTGAACCTTTAATCATTGAATACGGTTTTGAATGTGCCGCAAATTTTTCACCTGCAACTTTTCCCCAAAATTTGCACAAATTCGCACGAGTCAAAGCTTTTCTTATTGCTGCATTTTTCATCAAATCAGCTATGATATCGTCTATATTTTTAAATCTGGTGTATAGAATTTTCTTCATATTTTGTATCTGCAATTTTTTGTGCTAAAGTTTGGGTATGACCATTGAACAATTAGATTTTAGCATAAAAAATTCTAAAAATATATTGCTTGTATCCCACATAAATCCTGATGGAGACACTCTTGGGTCAATGTGCGGATTATATTCTTTAATCAAAGATAATTACAAAAAGAAATGTGATATGGCTGCAGTCTCTGATGTGCCGACGACTTACAGCTTTTTGCCTAACATAGATAAAGTTAAACACATTTCAAAATTTGACCTGTCTCGCGAATATGATTTGGTCATAAATCTTGATGTTGCAGCAATTGACCGTTGCGCTGACGCGCAAGATTTGTTCAAAAGAGCAAAACATACAATAAATATTGACCACCACGAAACAAACAACAATTATGGCGAAATCAATATTGTTGAACCTTTTGCATCCGCAACAGCTGAAACACTTGTAGGTTTAGCGATAAATTCATGTTGGAAAATTTCAAAAGACACCGCAATTTGTCTATACACCGGAATCGTAACAGATACAGGGTGTTTCAAATTTTCAAACACAACACAAAGGACAATGGAATACGCAGGGAAAATGATTTCTTTAGGGGTAAATCCTTCTGAAATTTATCAAAAATGCTATGAGTCAAATTCAAAAAATATGGTCTTATTCCAAAGTTATTGCATAAACAAAGCCAAATTTTCAGAAGACGACAAAATCGCTTATACCATAGTTTATAAAAAAGATTTGGAAAAATTTCACAACAACGGTGAAGATTTTACTGACGGACTTACCGAAAAACTAAGAGCAATTGTATCAACAGAAGTTGCATTTGTAGTAAAAGAATTAAACTCTTCAACTTCAAAAGTATCAATGCGCAGTAAGTCAAAAGATATTGCCAAAGTGTGTTCTGCTTTCGGTGGCGGAGGGCACAAATTGGCTGCAGGTGCGGTTATAAAGGCAACTCCTGAGCACGCGGTAGAGTTGTTATTAAAAGAAATAAAAAATAGTAAGTAAAGTATGATTAAAAAATTAATGAAAAATAAGTGTATCAGAACACTTGTAAAATTAATAAAATCTATAATAAAAAATGACTTTTACGGAATGGCTGCCGAAATGGGCTTTATGCTCGTTGTTGGGATTTTTCCGTTTATGCTGTTTTTGATGGCGGTTTTTGGTTGGCTTGGCACAAAGTCTTATCTTGATTCAATTTTGAGAGTTTTATCAACAATTATGCCGACTCAAGCAATGAATCTCCTCAAATCTGTACTTGAAGAAACAATGATATTTAACCACGGCAAATTACTTGCCATAATCGGTATAGTCACAACAATTGTACTGTCTACAAACGGTGTAGCGGTTGTATTGAAAGGGCTAAACAGAGCATACAAAGTCGAAGAAACCAGAAACTTCGTTTACACCAGAATACTTTCATTTTTGATGGTTTTTGTAAACGTACTTGTTATGTTTTTGACAATCAACATTATCATTTTTGGTAAAGTCATAATTATGTTTATGGTAACTCATTTTGGGATGTCAAAAACCCTTGCCGTAACCATTTTGACCTTACGTTGGCCGGTTGCATTTTTGGCATTATACTTGATGGCGTTTTTAAGTTACTATATTTTGCCAGATTTGCGCGGAAACGAAGCCTTCAAAAGAAGAAGTGCGCTCCCAGGGACAATGTTTTTTACAACATTTTGGTTGGTTGGTTCGTGGGGATTTTCTATATACGTAAACAATTTGAGCACATATAACCTTGTATACGGTACAATCGGTGCGTTTTTCATCCTGATGATTTGGTTGTACTATACGTCAATTCTTTTGCTAATCGGTGGTGAAATCAATTCGCAAGTTTATAACAAGTTATCTCACCAATCGCAAGAACTCCACGCCGAAATCGCGGAACTAAGAGCTGAGAATAGAAAAAGAACTAGGTAGAGACTTAACAAAAAGTATTGTCATTCTGAACGTAAGTCGGCATTTCCATGCTTGGCTACATAATATTTGTGGGGACACTTCGTTTTCCCCACCCTACATTGCTATCAATGTTGATTAATGAAAAAATATGTCACCCTGAACTTGTTTCAGGGTGACACTATTGTATTTGTTCAGGTTATTAACCCATAGTCGTCGCACTCTGCTCCTGTTGCTCAGCAAAACTGAATTATAATACAAACTAAGCCAACAAAGCTTCAACGATTTTAGCGTTAGTATCAGCTCTTCTGATGTTCAATAAATATTTTTCAACTTCGTTAGCGATTTCTTGTTCAGATACTGTGTTATATTTTACTTCGTCTAATGAATCTACATAAGCTTTTACTGTAACCATTTCATAATCGTTTCTCATAATCTTTATCCCCTTAAATTTTTCTTTCTCTTAATTTCCCTTACATTTATATAAAGTATTTTGGGATTTAAAAATTGCTTATTCTTTATCTATTTTGTATATATTCTGTTACATTTTGTAATAATTATTTGTCGGCATAGCAATGCCGACCTACGGCAATTTTACCTGTCATTTCGAAGAACAACTAGACTACTTGTTAAACTACAGATTTTTATGTATAATCTTGGTGTTTTTAGCATAACAAAAAAGGTGGTTATTTATGAATATAGCAAAAGATTTGACTCAACTTGTCGGGGGCACTCCAATTGTCAGAATTAACAGACTAAACACCGGAAATGGAACAATTCTTGCAAAACTTGAATATTTCAACCCAGCAAACTCAGTGAAAGACCGAGCTGCATTGCAAATGATTGTTGATGCAGAAAATGAAGGTAAAATCACACCAACCACGACAATAATTGAGCCAACCAGCGGTAATACAGGCATTGGTCTGGCTATGATTTGTGCTGTTCGCGGTTACAAAATCATTTTAACCATGCCTGAATCTATGAGCGTTGAGCGCAGAATGTTATTAAAAGCTTATGGTGCAGAACTTGTTCTGACTCCGGCATCAGAAGGAATGAAAGGTGCGGTTAATAAAGCGCTTGAATTACATGAACAAAACCCTAATTCATTCATTCCGTCTCAATTTGACAATCCGTCTAACCCAAAAGCTCACAGATTAACTACAGCTGAAGAAATTTGGAATGACACGGAAGGCAATATTGATATCGTTGTCGCAGGTGTCGGTACAGGCGGAACAATTTCAGGGATTGCAAAATGCTTAAAAACAAAGAACCCAAATATCAAAGCGATTGCAGTTGAACCGTTTGACTCTCAAGTTTTGGCAGGTGGTCAAGCAGGTCCGCACAAAATTCAAGGTATTGGCGCAAACTTTGTTCCTGAAAACTTTAAAGCATCGTTGATTGATGAAATTATTCCGGTAAAAAATGAAGATGCAATCGAAACCGCAAAACTACTTCCTCAAAAAGAAGGTATTTTGGCAGGAATTTCCGGCGGAGCTAATATGTGGGCAGCAATAGAATTGTCTAAACGCCCTGAAAACAAAGGAAAAACAATTGTTACGATTATCCCTGATTGTGGCGACCACTACTTGAGTTGCGGTATCTTTTAGATAATTTAATAATAAACTTTGCAATAAAAAGGTCGGAAAGGATATTCCGACCTTTTTCAATATTTGAAACTTTAAACTAAACTTCAATAAACAATCTTCTGCCGACAATATTTTGCTTACCGTTGTAATAACCGGCAAAATATCCGCCTTTAACAGGTTTATTTTGAGCATAATATTGATTATAACGATTTCCGTTATAATTAACAAAAGGGTTGTTTCCAAAAGGATTTGTGCTGCCTGCTGATGGTGTAATCACCGGAGATGCAACATTCACTCTTGGAGTTTGTGCTTGTTGCAACACATTAGATAAAAAATTTACTAAACCTGCCATATTATACTTATACCTTTCTACTATGGTATTGTCTTAATTATATTTTCTCTCTTGTCATTATTGTAACACAGATTTTAAAAATTTCTTAAAATAACTTAACAAAAATCATCCGTTTTATGTAGTATAATTCTACTTATGGAAGAAAAGAAGAAAATATTAATTATCGGACACAGAGCTGCTACAAGCGCACTGGCGAAAAAATTATCAAGCTATGATGAAGTCGAAAAAATATACATAATATCAGGCAATCGTTCAACTAATGACAAATGGGAAAATGTTGATATCAGGGAAGATGACTTGACAGGTTTGTTGAAGTTTGCATTAGAAAATGAAATCGATTTAACCATACCAATTTCTGAACTTGCACTCAAATCAGATGTTGTGAGTTTCTTCCAATCAAACGGACAAAATATTTTTGGACCTTGTACAGATGCTTGCAATGTTGCAATAAGTAATGCAACAGGCAAAAAATTATTATATAAAATTCATGCACAAACTTCTAAATTCGGAATTTTTGACAAAATGCCACAAGCTCAAGATTGGCTAAAAAATGCAAAATTTCCGGTAACAATAAAGACAAACCAATACAACGGACTTGGCGATAGACTTGTATGTCCGACAATATCACTAGCAAATGAATTTTTGGAAAACTTATTTACAAAAGGTGAAATCGGTGTATTAACAGAAGAATACACTTTTGGACACAATTTTACAATTTATTTTATCACTGATGGTTATAGCGCAATCCCTATAACTTCCGTTGGAAACTACAAATTTGAACAAGATGGCGATGGCGGAATTTTAACCAATGGTGTCGGTTGTTATGCACCTGATTACAAAATATCTGAAATAATATTATCAAGAGTTTCAAATGTTGTTCGCAATATTTTAACCTATCTTGAAAAGAAAGGTTCACCTTATATGGGCATTCTTGGAGTTGATTGTACATCAACAGGCGAAGATAAATTTTATGTGAACGAATTTAAACCATTTTTGCAGGATTTTGATTCGGCAACAGTTCTCAACCTGATTGATGAAAACTTAGTAAAAGTATTTATGGCGTGCATTGAAGGATTTTTCGCAGATGAATACGAACAAATTCTGACAAATGAACAATCTTCAATTTCTACCGTTGTTTCAGCAAAAAAAGAAAATGCAGAAATCAAAGGTTTTGATATGATTGATGATATTAATTGTATTGATTTTATCAATGTAAAAAAATCAGACGAAAAATATTTGACAACCAAAGGTCAAAACTTTGTCATTACAAAATCTGCATCAACACTCAACCGCGCAAAGACATACCTATATGAAGACCTGCTAGAAATCAATTTTGACGGCATAAAATACAGAAAAGATATTGCAAAATGTAATTAAGTATAGAGCGGATGTTGAAATCTCATAATTTATCATTAGATAAATAGTATGGCGTTTAATAATGTAAAAAATTATTATGAACTTTTAGAAGTTAGTGTAGATTCAACAACCACACAAATCAAATGTGCATATAGAAAACTTGCGCGCAAATACCACCCTGATATAAACAAATCCCCACAAGCTGTTGAATTGTTTAAACAAATCTCTTGTGCTTACGAAACTCTTTCTAATCCTCAAGAAAGAGAAAAATACGATATTGTTAATGGGATATTTAAAACAGCAAAAACCTCAACATCCTCAAAAAAAGCACAAGAACACTATGAGAAAGAAGTCAAAAGAAATACTAATTTTGACACCTCAAATAAACAACAAACTAAAGAAACTCAAAATACAAAACCAAACCAAGATTCAAAAAAACAAAAAGCTCAAAAACGAGGATTTTCTCCTCTAAAAGCCATAAAATTATTTATAGCTAAATTCAAAAAAAATAAACGAGCAAAAGACAACAAAAAACCTCAACGCGGTCAAAATATAACCACTGAAGTAACAATCACACCGGAAGAAGTAATCACAGGCAGTAAAAGGGTTATAAACGTATTGACTACGCAAACCTGTCCAAATTGTTGCGGTCACAAATTTATCAATGGTGGCAAATGCAGTGAATGTGGTGGCACAGGAGAGGTTTCAAAACGTAAAAAAATCACCGTTACAATCCCTAAAGGAATTAAAGAGGGCGCAAAACTTCGCCTAAAAGGAGAAGGTGGCATTGGCAAAAATGGAGGAACAAACGGTGATTTATTTATTACGGTGAAAATCGAAACAAAAAACCAAGTTCATTTTGACAAGCAAAATATTTATTTCAACATACCAATCACTCCGTTTGAAGCAGCTTTGGGAGAAGAAATAAAAGTTCCAGCATTTGATGGCGTGATAAAATTGCGCTTGCCTAAAAACACATCCTCAGGTCAAAAATTCCGCATTGCAGGTCAAGGAATAAAGAAAAATGGCAAAGTCGGAGATTTAATTATCACCGTAAGTATTGAATTTTCTCATGATTTATCAGATGATGAAATTAAGCTTTATGAAAGGCTTAAAAATTTATCAACAGATGATGTGAGAAAGAATTTTGCCAATGGAAACTAAAATTAATGAAATATTTTCTTCAATCCAAGGAGAAGGACCTGTTGTTGGGTATAAACAGCTATTTATACGATTTTGCGGATGTAATTTAAAATGTAATTACTGCGATACGGAATTTATGCAAGGGGAAAGCTACACCCCACAATCGTTGGCAGAAAAGATAAAACAAGATTACAACCTAAAAACATTCCATTCAATTTCGCTAACAGGTGGAGAACCTTTGTTATCTGTCAAATTTTTGAAAGAATTTTTACCTCTTATCAAATGCGAAACGAAAATCTATCTTGAAACAAATGCAACTTTGTCTGACAATTTAGAAAAAATTAGGAATTATATTGATATAATTTCAGCAGATATCAAGTTGGAATCATCTACAGGCAAAGATACCCTAAAACTACATGATGAATTTTTTGAACATTGCAAAGGGATAGAAACCTTTGCCAAAATTGTTTTTGACAGCACAATAACCCAAGATGAAATAACCACCTGCGCTCAAATGGGCAAAAAGCACTCAATTGGCTTAGTTTTACAACCAAAAATGATTGGGGATAAAATGAGCGTGGATTCAGATTTTTGCAATGAAATCTTGGATAAGTTTACATTAATTTATCCAAATGTCCGCTTAATTCCCCAAGTACATAAATTTTTGAATGTGAGATAAGGGATTGAAACGTCATTCCGAACTGCGTATTTTGACAAGTTTAGAATAACATAGTTTACACTACGAATCCTCCACCCATCATTGCAAAAGGGTGGGGTTTATTGTAATATGTAAGGTATAAGACAGATAGAAAGGTTTAATTATGGCAATAAGAAAAGTTTTACACTACGGCGAACCATCATTGAGAGAGGTTTCAAAAGAAGTACACAAAGTATCTAAAAAGATTTCAGATTTGGTGAGAGACCTTTTAGATACAATGTACGCGCAAAACGGTGTAGGGCTTGCAGCTCCGCAAATCGGCGAAAATGTGAGAGTGTTTGTAGTCGACTGTTCAACTAACAACGAACCACTTAACCCTATCGTTTTCATCAACCCTAAAATTATCAAAAAAAGCGGAGCAATCAAGAGTAACGAAGGTTGCTTGAGTTTTCCTGAGGCTTATACAGATGTTCGCAGATACAAAAATATTATGGTAAAAGCTCTTAATGAACACGGAAAACCTTTTGTTATGGAAGCTAAAGACGGAACACTTTTGGCTCGTGCAATTCAACACGAAAACGACCATTTGGATGGAATTTTGTTTATCGACCACTGCATCAACAGATTTGAGACAGAAAACATCTTGAAAAAGCATAATTTGCCTGATTTAGACCCAACTAAACTTGTTGAAGAAAAAGAACTAGAGGATGAATTGTCAAAAAATGATTAAGGTTATATTTTTCGGAACCCCTGATATTGGTTTAAAATCTTTGGAATATTTATATAATTCAGACAAATTCAATGTTTGCGCTGTTGTAACTCAACCTGACAAACCGGCAGGTCGCGGACATAAATTGCAAATGTCTCCAATCAAAAAATTTGCAGTTGAGCACGATATTCCTGTATTTCAGCCAAAATCAATAAGAAAAGAACCTGAAGTTCAAGAGTCGTTGAAAAAATTTGAACCTGACTTTTTTGTGACATTCGCTTTTGGACAAATTTTGTCTCAAGACGTTTTGGATATCCCCAAATTCCAAACAATAAATCTTCATGCCTCACTATTGCCAAGATATAGAGGAGCAAACCCAATCCAGCGCGCAATCATTAATGGCGACAAGGAAACAGGGATTTGCACGATGATTACAGAATTAGGACTTGACTGTGGAGATGTTTGCCAAAAATTAGTCATTCCGATTTCTGAAACAATGAATTGTGAAGAACTTTGGAACGAAATCGGTCAAAAATCACCACAAATGATAGATGAAACTTTGACTGGGCTGTATGAAGGTAAATTGACACCTCAAAAGCAATGCGAAGACGGAGTTTGTATGGCAAACAAACTCACAAAAGAAGAATGTTTAATTGATTGGTCAAAATCAAACATTGAGATTCATAACTTGGTACGCGGAATTTGCCGTTGTCCTAGTGCTTATTTTATTTTCAACGACAAAATAATCAAAGTTATTGAAACCAAACCTATTGAAGGCAGTGGAAAAGTCGGAGAAATTGTTGCTCATACAAAAGAAGGTGTTGACATGGGCTGTAGGAAAGGACTTTTGCGCTTGATAAAGGTTAAACCTGAAGGCAAAGGCGAAATGCTTGCCAAAGATTGGTATAACGGAGTAAAAAAATAATGGCAACAAAGGGAATCCGAGGGGCTATCACGGTCGAATCGAACACAAAAGAGGCTTTGGAAGAGGCCACTCTTGATTTGTTATCTGAAATGTTTGAAAAAAATGGTTTACAAGGAACAAGCAAAATTTCACATGTAATTTTTACGACAACAAAAGATTTGGATGTGGCTTTTCCTGCGACTTTTCCGAGATTGGCTTTTGGCTGGGATGATGTTGCAATGATGTGCTTTCATGAGCTTGATGTTCCAAATTCATTGAAAATGTGTTTGAGAATTTTGGTCGTTGTTAATTGTGATGAAAATTTCAAGCCTGAATTTGTGTATCTAAAAGGCGCAAAGGCTTTGAGGAAATAAAGGAGAGTCACCCTGAATTGACTAGAATAACTTAACTGTCATTCCGAATTGTGGATTTTGGCAAATGTGCCGTGTAAACGAAGTGAGCCCAGCACGTCTTGGCGAGAGCTACATTGAGTTTTGTGAGCAGAGTACCATGGTGTAATTTATATAAAAAATTTAAGCAAAAAATGAACTTTTTATTTTTCAAATCGTTATATAAATGTAGACAATAAATAAAATAAAAGGAGGTTCATTATGAAAAAGATTATAGCAACAGCATTATGTTTAACAATTTCAGCACCTTGTTTTGCTATGGGTAGATATGACAGACACTACCCAAAACACAACAACAGACCTCCGCGTCCGGCGTATGAACAAAGATACGATTACAACAATCATTACAGACCATGCAAAACATCTCAAAGAACAAAAACTATCGCAGCAGTAGCAGGTGTTGCAGGGGTTGCAATGATTATCTCAGCTTTGGTTGATTAACTACTTCACCTTAGAAAATATATCCATACTAAATTTATTACCCCAATTTCCAAAGAACCTTCGTTAGAGGGTTCTTTTATTTTGTAGTGATATCCTGCAATGCTGAACTGACTAGAATATAAGTTGAACTAATGCAAAACGTAATATTCTGTCCCTACTCGGAGTTTCAGGGTCTCAAAATATTACAAGTTTTGCACTTGACTAATTTGTTTAATTTGAGATACTGAAACAAGTTCAGCATGACTAAAACAACTTAACTGTCATTCCGAATTGCGGATTTTGGCAAGTGCGCCGTGTG
>DHMN01000028.1:80934-100263 GCA_002405805.1 Cyanobacteria bacterium UBA4641
GGTCGAGCCGCCAATAATCCAAGACTAGTTCGGAATCCTTTCAATAATCAGGATTTATCAATAATTACATTTGCTAAATTCTTAATTGGAAAAGATTCTGAATCAAGTTCAGAATGACATAGACCAAAGTGCTCAGTTCAAGACCCTGAAACAAGTTCAGGGTGACACATTTTCCCTCGGCCCTTGTGGCTGAGGGCTAGGGAGAGGGGTGACCAGTTATACTTTCACCCTTGACTAACAATTTTAGAATTTCCAAGGGTAGTCGCTTTTGAATTCCCATTGGTCATTTTCTAACAGTCTAGTACACCAAGCTCGACCATCATCAACTGAACCATCGGCTTTTACAGTTTTTGTTCCACATTTTGCAATCATTTGCGCTCGTGTTGTACCTGCGGCAACAAACCCTCCGCCGTAACTACCAAAAAAGATGTCCTTACGTCCAAAATATGTTTCTCTTGCATTATCACTAAAACAGAACAAAAATGCGTAGTTATCAAATCCCATCTCATTAGGACCTTTGTCACCATTAACATCGTAGGCGATATCTAAACATCCGCATGAACCTTTTGTATCGCATGTTATACGCATAGACGAACCATCTCTATAATAAACTTTTTTACTACCCGGAACAACATATTCATGTCCCATATAAGGGTCTAAATTTGTCATATACCAGTTATAACCAGTGTTTGTTTCAGGGTGTTGCATATCAGCAAACGACCCTTTATCCATTTGCATATCAAGAATTGCATTATTCATTCTGCTATAAAAATTCTTTAATTTTGCACTATACTCTTTTTTCATTCTCTGATAGTGAAGAGTCGGAATCGTCATAGCTGCAACAACACCGACAATTGACATTGTCACCATGACTTCTGCTAACGTGAATGCAAATTTTTTATTTGAAAACATTTAAAACTTCCTCATCATTTTATTAATATGTCATTTTCCAGTTTTTACGTTGAATTATCGCAAGACAAGCTGTCGAATAAGAATTATTTTTGCAATAATTTATCAAAGTTTCATCTGACAATTTTGCAGTATCATCGGATTTGCCATTACATGCCGTTCCATAAAGTATTTTACCTTTTTTAGTTACACGGAAAGCAAACAAATCTCTTCCCAAAATATTAGGTTTATCTTTGCCGTTTACATCAACAAAGAATAGTCCGTAACATTGGTCGCCTGATTTGGTACCATCATCAATTGAACCCCATTTATCTACAGAGTAACTTAGGGTGATACCATTTTTTAACATTTTGGTTGTCCCCCAAGCCGATACATTTTTTTCCATATCCGAAAGTCTTTTATATTTGTTACCATCAGCCCAACAAGAGTTTTCACCTGTACATTCATCTGAAATTGCAAAATTTGCACTTGACATCAACGTTGTAGCGTTGTTAAACGCTGTATTTTCTAATGTTTGGGTCTTATTATCAACCAATTGACGGTCAATCAAATCTTGAACCATGACAACTGTGTTTTTCAATTGAGCTGTCAAAAGTTTTCTGTTTATATCTTCAACAAGCGAAGGAATAGCAAGAGCCGCCAAAGCCCCTACAACTGCCAACGCTATAAGTAATTCTGTTAAGGTAAACGCTTTTTTACCACGAAACATATATTCTCCTTTAGTTTTAATCTTCTGCCTTTGCTGTATAATCTTTATTTACATAATCAGAATCAAATCCGCTATGTTCTACCAAATAATAGCAATCTGCTGCTACACCTTCTTTGCAACTTGCTTGCACTTCAGAAAGAGAATTTTCTGTTTGAAACGCTCCGACATCACCAATATGCTCACCTGTATCAAAGTCATTTTTCCCAATTATTTTCAGTTCAAAATAATCTACACCTGCGATATTTGGACCTTTTGAACCGTTTACATCAATTGCAATGACCTGATATCCGGCATCTTCATCATAGGCAGCTAAACCAACACCTGCACCGTTTTTTAGCACAGCAGATGTGGCAAAAGATTTAACTACAGAAGATAAAGCGCCACCATTAAGATTTTTATATCCTGCCGTAGGTTTAAAAATCAAATTCCCTTCACCTTGAGATTTAGCTATATCAAGGGTTTGTAAAAATTCTTCAGGTTTCGTTGCCATTTTTGAATTGGCATAATTTGAAGTTCCACCCATTTTAACCATTTCATTTTGTACGGCATCATTCATAATTCCGACCGTACTTTGTAATAGCGCCATGTTAGCTTTACCTATTGAATTTTTTATTACCCCTGGCAAAACCAACACTGCAAGAACACCAACTACGCTCAAAGCAATTAACATTTCTGAAAGCGTAAATCCTGTCTTTTTTATCTTAATCATAACCAATCCTCATAAAAACCTGACATCCGTCCTCACCTTGCGGCTGAGGGGTTGGGAGATTGGGCGAACCAAAAACCCACAACCTGATTTTTGAAAAATCACAGTTGTACATATATTATTTTAACATTATTTTGCAAAAAGTTCAATTGCCTTGACGGAAGATTTTGAGCAAGTTAAAATTTAGTTGTATATAAGGTGAAGGGAGTAGAAAATGACTAATATACAAGTTTCACAAGAAATTCAAGAAAAATGCTGCGTAGCTCGTGGCGTAAAGGGTTCACCTGCCCCAATTCCACAAGAAGGTGAATGGACAAAATGTAAAGAAATCAAAGACATTTCAGGTCTTACTCATGGTTGCGGATGCTGCGCTCCTCAACAAGGTACTTGTAAATTAACTCTTAACGTTAAAGAAGGTATCATTCAAGAAGCTTTAGTTGAAACAATCGGTTGTTCAGGTATGACTCACTCAGCTGCTATGGCTGGTGAAATTCTTCCTGGTAAAACAATTTTGGAAGCTTTGAACACTGACTTGGTTTGTGATGCTATCAATGTTGCAATGAGAGAATTATTCTTGCAAATCGTTTACGGTAGAACTCAAACAGCTTTCTCTGAAAACGGATTACCTGTAGGTGCCGGTCTTGAAGATTTAGGTAAAGGCTTGTGCTCTATGGTTGGTACTATCCACTCTACAAAACAAAAAGGTGTTAGATACCTTCAATTGACAGAAGGTTACATCCTTGAATTAGGTTTGGACAAAAATGACGAAGTTATCGGTTACAAATTTGTAAACCTTGGTAAAGTTATGGATGCTATCAAATCAGGTGTTGACCCTAAAGAAGCTTACGAAAAAAATATCGGTACTTATGGCAGATTTGCTGATGCCGTAAAAACTATCGACCCTCGTAAACAGTAGTATTTAGTAGTAAACAATAAATAATAAAGAAAAAGGAAAAATAAATTATGGCAAATTTTGAAGGAAAAGATAGACGTGAGGCTACTTTAGCAAAAGTTTTACCTGAATATGGTTTCAAAAACTTGGACGAAGCTCGCGAATTATGTTTATCAAAAGGAATTGACGTAGATGCGATTGTTAAAGGTATTCAACCTATCGCATTTGATAACGCATCTTGGGCTTATACTTTAGGTTGCGCTATCGCTATTAAAAAAGGTATCAAAAACGCTGCTGATGCTGCAGAAGCTATCGGTTTAGGATTGCAAGCATTTGCTGTTCCTGGTTCTGTTGGTGATACAAGAAAAGTTGGTATCGGTCACGGTAACTTGGGCGCAATGTTATTGAGAGAAGAAACTAAATGTTTCTGTTTCTTGGCTGGTCACGAATCTTTCGCAGCTGCTGAAGGTGCTATCGGTATCGCAAGAAACGCTAACAAAGTTAGAAAAGAACCTCTAAGAGTAATCTTGAACGGTTTAGGTAAAGATGCGGCTTATGTAATCGCTAGAATTAACGGTTTCACAGCTGTTGAAACAGATTACGATTACAAAACAGGCGAATTAAAAGTCGTTAAAGAAACTCCATTCTCAGACGGAGAAAGAGCTAAAGTTAAGTGCTATGGCGCTGACGACGTAAACGAAGGTGTTGCTATTATGATTAAAGAAGGCGTTGATGTTTCTATCACTGGTAACTCAACTAACCCTACAAGATTCCAACACCCTGTAGCTGGTACTTACAAAAAATGGTGCTGGGAAAACGGTAGAAAATACTTCTCAGTAGCATCTGGTGGTGGTACTGGTAGAACTCTTCACCCAGATAACGTTGCAGCAGGCCCTGCATCTTACGGTATGACTGATACTATGGGTAGAATGCACGGTGATGCTCAATTCGCAGGTTCATCTTCAGTTCCTGCTCACGTTGAAATGATGGGCGTTATCGGTATGGGTAACAACCCAATGGTAGGTGCTACTGTAGCATGTGCTGTTGCGGTTGCTGAAGCTATGAACAAATAGTTCTAGTTGAACCAAAAATTTAAAAGGACTCGGTAGTAATGCTATCGAGTTCTTTTTTATGAGAATCTTTATGAAAGGCGAAAATAAAAAATTGTCATTCTGAAAGCTTAGAAAATTTGTATGAAGAATGAACACATAATTTTCTTGCTATTCAGAATCTATCAATTTTGTCATCCTGAACTGACTAGAACATGAGTTGAGATGAAATCGAAACGTAATATTCTGTTCCTACTCGATGTTTCAGTGTCTTTTCCATAGTAATAATTTAGCAAATGTTATTATTGATACACCTTGATTATTACAATGTCGAAATGTCCTCCCTTGGTGGGAGGACCAAAATCTTTGATTTTGAGGTGGGGGATTGTATGTTTCATCTATTCAGAATCTCTAATTAAGCAAATAGGTCAATTAGAGAACCTGAAACAAGTTCAGGGTAACATTGAACTATAGTTTTCAATAATAAAATCATTAAACTTACATAGCAAATTTTTATCTTCACAAGATTTATGGACAATATGTTAAAATTACTTACCCCACAAAACATTATCCCAAAGAAAATAAATCCCCAAAACATCGGTTGGATTCGTCCTGATAAAACTATCGCGTTTAATTCAACAGGAGCTGCCGCAAGATATGCAAAAAATAGAGCAATTGATGCCCTACATCAAAAAACGCCATTTGAAAGAGCTGTCATTTATAAGAAAAACGTTGTCTTAGCAGAATATGGTGGCGATGAAAAACATGTAAATATCGTAACATCAAATTCAATAACCAAAGATGCAACATTGGCACATGGTCATCCTTATGTTGGAAAAAATGTAACCAATCCTATTACTTTAGGAGATTTTCAGAGTTTATTAATTGGAAAATTTCACAAAATAATAGCCTACAACAATAAGGGGGAATATAGCTATATCGCACAAACAAAAGGGGCAAAAAAGCTTGATACACTTGAATTAGGCAAAGAAATTACAGATAAATATTATCAAAAACTTTCAGAAAGATTTTTCCCCGAAGAGTTTCAAAAAGTCGGAGAGGCATTTTATAACGCTTTTGATTCTACCAACAAACAATTTAAAAATCCGCAAAAGGCAAAAGAAGGACTTGATTTATACCTCAAAAAGCCACATATTGCAGGCATTTTGAATAATATATTGGAAACATATCAGAGAAAAGGAAATACTATCCAAAAATTTGTCCAAAACTTTTGGTTGAAAAATCTTCCTCAAAATGGTTATAAATATTTTTCTAACATGTCACATTTGAATTAATTGTTAAGCAGAAACTTTTATTTTATATAAATAATATATACTGGCAATATACCTAAAATATATATTACACACAGGTTTAAGAAATATTAACAACATTAAAACAAAAAAGGCAATTTTCTAAAACAAAAAACGTTTATAAAAGAGTAAGGGAAAATTCAAAAGGACTTCCAAGAAAAGGAAAAAGGGAAAATAAAAAATCAATTCGGAATGAATTGATGATATATGTGAAAAGGATATAAGTTAAACAAAGTTTTTTATACTCTCTCTCTTAATATCCTCGTGTTTATTTAATGTTGCCAACAATAGTATTGGCAACTTTTTCTTTTATATAGAGGATTTATAGGTAAATATTATGTTTTTTAATTTCTTCGAATTTTAAAATTTGCGACACTTTCGCGACACTAAAAAATGATTTTACTTTTTAATTTTCAAAACTTTTATATACTTTTATTCTCTTTTACTAAATTTTTTCTATTTTTACCAATTTCTACAATCACAACTACAATTTGGACTTAAATCTATTTGATGAATTTCTGATATTAGTTTATTCCCAAAATATAAAAATAATATCAACAAGCATATTTTAAACCAGTTTTCCCTTATAAATTTTATGAATCGCTTAATATTTTTCCACATCATTTTCCATTTCTTTCACTCCTACTTAAACACCATAACAGCTACTATCGCGGCAATGATGATTGGAATGTTATAGATTAAAAAAGTTGGTACGCAAGTATCCCAGATGTGATTATGTTGTCCGTCGGCGTTTAGTCCTGCGGTTGGTCCAAGGGTTGTGTCAGATGCCGGAGAACCTGCATCCCCCAATGCTGCCGCAGCAGATAGGACAATTATCATAGATGGAATACTAAATCCTAATTTTACGCAAATCGGAACATACAAAACCGCCAAAATTGGAATTGTACCAAAAGATGTGCCAATACCAACGGTTATAAATAATCCGACAAGCATCATTAGTGCAGTTGCAATAATTTTGCTATGCATCATATATGGAGTTATTGCATTAATCAAAGTATCAATACCGCCTGTTGCTTTCATTACACTTGCATAACCTGCAGCAACAAGCATTACAAAAGCAACATATCCCATCAAACCAACACCTTCGTTTATCAATTTGTCCATCTTGTCGTGGTCAATTGCTTTTAAACCGAAAATTACAGCCAACCCAACCAACGCCCCTAGCGGAAGTGAATTTGTCCACAACTGGACAACAAGGGTCAAAACAGCCGCAACCAGTGTGATATAATGATTTTTATTCAAATGTAAATCTTCATTTTCAACTTTTTGTTCAATTTCAAAATTCTTATACTCTCTTGGTTTACGATAAAATACAAAAACAGCCAACAACAAACCGATAAACATTCCAAGTCCCAAAATCCAGTTATATTTCCAAATATCGCTTTTTATAACTTCGACTCCGTTTTGCATCATATTTTCAGCAATAAGTCCTTGGAATATCAAGCCAAACCCTGCAGGAATAGCAATATAAGGAGCTTCCAACCCAAAAGCAAGTCCGCAAGCAACAGCTCTTCTATCAAGTTTTAATTTGTTCATCAAACCAAGCAATGGCGGAACAAGAATCGGAATAAACGCAATGTGAACAGGAATTAAGTTTTGAGATAATATCGCAATTCCGGTTAAAATAAAAATCAGCAAATATTTGCGCGAATTAATAGTTTTTGCAATTTTTTTAGCCAAAATTGGAGCTAAACCTGTATGAGTCATAGATGCCGCAAATGCACCAAGCAAAATATAACTCAATGCAGTTTCAGAATTTCCGCCCATACCGTGGATAAAAATATCCATAACTTGAGACAAATTCATGTGACCAACAAGTCCGCCTGCAACTGACGAAATAATCAAAGCCAACAAAACATTAACTCTGCTAAGACATAACACGCAAAGCAAAATCACTGATATTAATATGGGATTTGTCAACAAAGCTAACATAAATTCATTCCTGCTGTTTTAAAAATAACATAAACAGGGAATTTACTCAAAATCTAATTCATAGCAAGGATAAGCTTTTGTACAGCCTTCCAAGCGTTGCAACTTAATATTAACCTTATCTGTCACTTTAAACTGGTCAGAAAAATCACCCAATTGCAACTTTTTGCTATCATTTGGAATTACGTAATATTTATAAAAATCATCGCCAATATCATTTAAAATTAAAAATTTGTTATTCAAAATTGAATATTTCAAAGAGAGTTTATTTTGATTTTTCTTCAAATCTGAAATTTTTACAATTTGAACACCTTTGAACACCTTTGAAATCTCTTCTTCGTTTAACTTGCGAGGGACAAATTTTACGCCGTTAAAGATAACCTCGTAGTATTCAAAATTTTTAGGAAAATATGAATACAAAGATTTGCTGTTTAAAAATTCTTGGCTACCTTCACCTAGCCACAAATCTTCTTTTGGAACTTGTGCATTACCTGTTAATAAATGGTATGAAGTATATCCGCCATTACCTTCCGGGAGTTGAGTCTGCAAAGTGATTTCATCTTTTGAGTCATCAGCAACATTGTCAGGCGCTTTTTTCCACTCATATTTATTCATATTATATGTCCACAATTTTTGTCCAACTTTTGGAAACCACGCATTTGTAATGTTTTCTTCTTTTCTATCTAAGCTATACAAAACACTGACAAAAAATGCTATCACAATAAGCAATATCACAACACCGAAAATATAACGTTTTTTCATGTATTCCTCTTCCCTTCTCAACTATATTAATAAAGGATAGCACAAAAAATTACCATTAGCTAAAAGGTTAAAAAAAAGCAATATTTGGCTAAAAAAAACGGACAGCAAGCTGTCCGCTCATTTCATTTCTGAAACAAAAAAGGATTCACATTAACCTAAAATTTTTATAAAAATAACCTCTTATCCAAAGCTCTCTCTTTAATTTTTACATGTTTAAACGGAAAATATACAAACTTCCAAAATCTCGTTCCCTAGTTGTATTTATATAATAAAACAAGTTAAATCTTTTGACTAATATTTTTCACTCCACATGCCAAAGTCTTTACATTTAATTTTCAAAAAATGGTGAAACAATTTAGGCTTGGACATTTCAGCTATTTGAAAAGTTTTACAATTATTTTGTTAATTAAAATTAAAAAACACTTGCGCAAAGCGGATGAAGTCTTGCCACAAGTGTTTTGGATATTTATAAAAATTTATTAAGTAAATTAACTTTTATATAAATTATAAAAATCAAGTATTTTATGATAATTTGCGGATAATTTCTTGAGCCTCTTCACACTCAGGAAAAGTATCTACAATCTCTTCCGCAAGTTTCAAAGCCTCACCCGAATTTTCCAATTTGTCATAGCATTTAGCCAAATTCAACATAACATTGATATTCATTGGAGCTTTTTTGTGCATATTGTCAAAAATTGCACGAGCCTGCTCGTAATTACCAAGTTCAAAGTAACACAAGCCTAATAAATTCTGAACATCAGGAAGTTGTTCAAGTTCGTAAGCTTTTACCAAATACATTTTTGCAGTTTCATAATCCCCAGCAAGGTGGAAAATTCTGCCTGCAATAAATAGTAAAAACGCAGAATCTGAACATTTTTCAAGCACTTTTGTAATCTGACTTTTTGCCTCATCAATTTGTTTCAAGTGAGTTTTATTTAAAGCTGAAAAAGCTAACGCATTAGGATTTTCAGGTTCTAACGCAATTGCTTTTTGATATAACTCATCTGCTTTTTCAAATTCTGAAACAGAATGTAAGTAATTTGCATATTCTACAACTACAGAATAGTTGTGAGGTTCGATTGCATAAGCTTTTTCAAATTCATCTTTAGCATAATCAAACAATCTTTTATTTAGGTAAATTACCCCTAAATCTTTGTGAGCTGGTCCAAAATCAGGGTTCAATCCGCAAACTTTTTTCAAAATTTGTTCTGCTCTATCAATATCATCTGTTTTGACGCATAGCAAAGCCAATTCATAATAAGTTTGATAAGAAACCGAACCTTGGCGAATAATGCGTTCAAAAATTTCTTTCGCATTAGAATACTGACCTGTTTGCATATAAATTTCTGCTAACTTTTTCAAAATATTTGTAGCTTTCGGAGTAAGCATAACAAGTTGTTTCAATAGTGAAATTGCGATTTCAAATTCACCCAAAACTTGATAGCAACAAGCCAAATTGTATTTGTAACTTGTTTTTTGCGGATAAGATGCCGCCAAGTATTTGTAATGATTGATAGCCTCTTTGAACATGCCGGCTTTTACTTCTGAAATTGCCCAAGCAACAATATAGCTATCCTCTTCAGGTTCGCGTTCATGAGCTTTTGCAAAATATTCGCAAGCCTCTTTGTGTTTGTTTTGCAATTGCAAGATTGATGCCATATTAAAATATGTCAACGAATCAGAATCATCAATTGAAAGCGCTTTTTCATACGTTTCAAAAGCCTTTTCAAGATTTCCGATTGTTAAATATGATGTTCCTAAATTGTTGTACAATTGAAGGTTATCAGGATTTAACTCAATAGCTTTTTCAATATATTCTACACTTTGCTCAAACATTTTTCCTGCCATACAAGCAGTGCCCAAAATGTAATAAATTGCATAATCATCACCTGAAATTTCCAAAGCTTTCTTTCCGATTTCAACAGCCTTGTCAAATTCTTCTGATTTGATATAAGTGATTGCCAAACTCTTGTATGCATCAATATATTCAGGTCTTAATTCCAAAACATTCAAATAAGCATGTTTTGCTGCAATCAAATCACCAAGATTGTCATAACAACAACCCAAATAATACCAACATAGAGCGTCATCTTGGCGATATTTTATAACATCTTCAAGAATATATCTGGCATTGTCATAGTTTTCCATATTGACTTCACAAAGAGCTAACAATCTTTGTGCATCAATGTCTTTTTCGTCTTTGCTCAAGATTTCTGCAATTGCTTCTTTTGCTGGGGCATATTCGCCGGAATCAATGAGCGCGTAAATTTTATCAATATCTTTATCTTCCATAGTAACCACATTATACCACAAAGAGAAATTTTGTAGAGATTACACAAGTTGTCTGACACATAGAACAATGTCATTCTGAACTTGATTCAGAATCTTTTCCATAATTATTATTTAGCAAATATTATTATTGACAAACCTTGATTTTTGAAAAGATTCCGAAATAAATTCGGAATGACATTGACCTTTTTGGGCAATTAGAAATTCCACAGAGGATAACTTTACACCAATATTTATTTTTTGTATAATCCTGATATGATAACATTGCAAAAATACCTTAAACAATCAGCTACATACAAAGTTTTTTCACACTTGTTGATTGTTTTTGCAGATTTTTTGGACACATTGGGCAAGATTATCCAACTTGGCTACCATGTGTTTAGAAGTGTTATGAAAGGCGAAATCGAGAGAAAAGAACTAATCGCACAATGCGACAGATTCGGAGTAAGTTCACTACCGATTACGTTATCCATTGTCGGTATGACATCAATCATTGTAGCCTCTCAAGTTGCGCACGAAATGGTAAAACAAGGCGGCAGCAACTTTGTCGGACTGCTTATGACAATATTAATCGTCAGAGAAGTCGGTGCAATTATGTCAGGTTTTGCAATAACATCTATGATTGGTTCATCTTTAGCATCAGAACTTGCTACAATGAGGGTAACAGAACAAATTGATGCGATAGAAGTTCTTGGAGTTGACCCTGTGAGTTATTTATTCGTACCAAGAGTCTTGTCAGGAATAATTATGATGCCGTTTGTGGTAATTTTGGCATCTGTTGTTGGTGTTTTGCTTGGTGCGGTAACTTCTGATGTATTTGCAGGATTATCATATAGAGCATATTTTGATTCTGCTTGGATTGGGCTGTATATGAAAGATTTAGGGGTTTGTTTACTAAAAGCGGCAGCTTTTGGCGGAACAATTTCTCTAATCAGCTGTACTTGCGGATATTTTGCATCAGGTGGAGCTAAAGGTGTTGGTATTGCAACAACCAAAGCGGTTGTTTGGTCATTTATTGCAATAGTTATACTTGATATGGTATTTGCGGTTTTATTTTTCTTTTAATTTGTGTAAGGATAGAGTTATGAGTATAGAAGTTAGAAATCTTGTAAAAAAATTTGATGATAAAGTTGTAATAAACGACATTTCATTTAAAGTAGCTGATGGCGAAATCCTTGCAATCGTCGGATTTTCAGGTTCAGGTAAAAGTACGGTATTAAAACTTATTTGCGGACTTATCCCATTTGATAGTGGCGAAATTATCACATCGGAAGGCGATATCGCAATGGTTTTCCAATATTCGGCATTGTTTGATTCACTTACGGTTGCTGAAAACATTGCATTTGCATTGAATGAAAGAAAAGATTTGAGAAAACTCTACACAGCAGAACAGATTAAACAAATTGTTTCTGAAAAACTTGAACTTGTAGGACTGAAAGGGATTGAAAACAAATATCCGTCAGAACTTTCAGGCGGTATGCAAAAAAGGGTAAGTTTTGCGCGAGCTATCGTAACAAAACCTAACACAATTTTGTATGATGAACCGACAGCAGGTCTTGACCCAATGTCATCAACTTTGATTGAAGATTATATTGTTACACTGAAACGAGAAATCAATGCGGCATCAATTGTTGTAACTCACCAAATGTCAACAATTACAAGGACTGCAGACAGAGTTATAATGCTATATGATGGCAAAATCGTATTTGAAGGAACTCCGTCAGAATTATTAAAACAAGACAACCCTTATACAAAACAGTTTGTAACCGCATCGCTTGACGGCCCGATGAAAATGAAAGCGTAATTTGGTAAATTGAGGAATTTAGATATGGAAAATTTATTTAACGAATATGTTATGGCTTTAGATACTTATATTATGGTTAAGTTGAAAGAAAAAACCGCACAACTTTCGGACTCTTTGACTAAGAAAAATCGTGCTCCGATTGCACTTTCAATGGGTGCTCCGACAGCTAACCCACCTGCTATGCTTATCGAAAAGTTAAAAGAATTTTTAACAGAATCTAATATTCATACCTACTCCGTAACAAGAGGAGAATTATTCTACCGTCAAGCAATCGCACAAAAAATGCAAGACAGATTCGGAGTAACACTTGATGTAAATTCTGAAATCTTTTCACTTTTGGGTTCAAAAGACGGACTTGCAAACTTGATAAGATTTATTATCACACCTGAACATGAAGAAAAGGACAAGGATATCCTTCTTATCCCAGACCCGGGGTATGCATCTTATGGGCAAATGGTGCAATGTTCAGGCGGAAAAGCTTATCCGATTCCGCTAACAAAAGAAAACAACTATCAACCTGATATGGAAGAAGTTTTGGCTAAATTGGTTGAAGACGGATATAATCCAAATAAGGTAAAAGCTGTAATTATCAACTATCCAAACAATCCGCTTGGTGTTTCAGCAACAAAAGAATATGTAAAAACTGTTGTTGATTTTTGTAAAAAACACGGCTATCTGTTGATATCAGATGCTGCTTATTGTGATGTTTATTTTGACGAAAATCAAAAACCTTTCAGCGTATTAGAAATAGAAGGCGCAAAAGATACGACAGTTGAATTATTCACATTATCAAAACCTTACGCCATAACAGGATGGAGACTTGGTTGGATTTGCGGAAACAAAGATGTTTTATCTCGCTTTGGCAAAGGTAAATCAACTATTGATAACGGAATATTCAAAGCATTGCAAAAAGCCTGTGCATACATTATGAACGCACCTGAAGGTGAAGAATATATCGCAAATGCTAACGCAGGTTTCAGACGTAAACAAGCTATTATGATAAAGGGCTTGAGAGAACTTGGTTGGGAAATCAAAGACGAAGACATTCCTCATACCACATTTTATCTATGGTTACCAATTCCAAGAAAATACGATTCTTCTTTCAAATTCTGCGAAGATTTGTTAGAAAAATCAGGTGTTGTTGTAGTTCCGGGGGATGCATTCGGGAAATACGGACAAGGATTTTTCAGAATTTCTTATGTATGTTCTGATGAAAAACTTCAAGAAGTAATCGACAGAATGAAAGCTGACGGTTTCAGATACTAGGATAAGATTATGGAAATTTGTGTTTTTCAAGGAACATTCAATCCTATACACAATGCACATTTAAGAGTTGGTGAATTTGTAGTAAATCATTACAATTTTGATAAACTCTTATTCATTCCTGCCGCAAATCCGCCACACAAGCACCTTGTTGAAGATAATTCACTCCACAGGTTAAAAATGGTAGAACTTGCAACTGCCAACAATCCTAAATTTGAAGTATCTGATATTGAATACAAAAGAGGAGGCAAATCCTACACTTGCCTTACTATTGAAGAACTTTACAAGCAATATAAACCGGATAGCAAAATCAAATTTATCATCGGAACAGATGCATTTGCAAAAATTGAATCTTGGTATGAAACAGATAAGTTAAAAAAACTTGTGAAATTTATCGTGTTTATAAGGGAAGACAATTTTGAAAGTTCAAAGTATGATTATCTAAAAGAGAAAGGGTATGATTTTGATTTTCAAACTCTGCCTTTTGAAGATATCTCATCAACAAAATTGAGAGAAAAAATAAAATGCGGTGAAGATATTTCACCTTACGTTCCAAACTCAGTAAAGGAGTACATTTTAGAAAATGGATTATATAAAAATTAGCACGGAAGAATTATTAGATTGGTTGAAAAAGAATTTAAACGAAGAGCGCTACGAGCACTCACTGGGAACAGCAGATTGTGCCAAAGATTTAGCTCAAAAATATAATTTAGATACAGAAAAAGCCTATGTTGCAGGGTTATTACATGATTGTGCAAAATGTTTTTCAACAGAAAAATTATTATCTATGATTGAAGATAATCACTTGGATGCGGAAGATATTGAAAAAATGAATTACAAAACTTTGCACGCACCTGTTAGCGCATTTGTTGCAGAAAAAGATTTTGGCGTAACAGATAAAGAAATTCTATCGTCTATCAGATGGCACACCATCGGCAAAGTCGAAATGAGCGATTTTGAAAAAATAATTTTCCTAGCAGACAAAATCGAAACACGCACAAGAGAACCTGAACACGCTCAGCCAATCCGCGACAAATTGCAAGGGAAAAACGGCTTAAATGAAGCTTTGCTACAATGTTACAGACAAACTATAAAGAGCCTCGTAGATAGAGACTTGAAAATTTGTCCGATTACTATTGATATTTACAACAAATTGGAAGATGAGCTTTGTATTAAGTAAGTTTGCAAATTGTTATATTTCTTAACTTTTATGGTACAATTGAGGAAAAACAGAGAGGGCACAAATGAAATTACTTGAAATTAAGAATAATTTAGTGAAGTTATCTTATGCTGCAACTGAAAATCCGATACTTGGAAGATTCATCATCTTAGGTTCAAATGAAAAATCTTATGTTGCCCAATTTGTCAACTTAAAATCTGACACGGTAAACAACTACGCAATCGCAAAATTGTTATTCACATTCACTCCTGACGGCGTTGTTGATAATTATGACGGTTCTGTTCCAAATATGGATTCTGAATTATCATTTTTGGCGGCAGAAGAATTGTTGAATCTTTTGCCTGTTGAAACACCTGTCAAAATAGGTAATCTTGCACAACAAGATGAAATGTTAAGCCTTGATATCTCTGTTTTTGAAAGAAATTTTACAATCTTTGTAGAAAAAGACACCAATAAAAAAACTTTTATTTCAAACTGTGTAAGACAGTTATTCCAAATGAAGGAAAAAAGCGTTATTGTCGATACTTGCAACTTGTTTGAAGATTATCCGAAAATCGTGTTCACTAAAGATTTTAAACTTCCGCTTAATTCAAAAATGATTGACTATATTTTTGAATACGAATTGGCAGAAGTAGACGCATCAACCAAAGCGGTTATTCAAGATATTTTTTATGCTGTTCAACAATACATCAAAACTCTTGATTTTGAATTTTTGCCGATTGACAACTTTGTTGACGTTGTTGCAAATCAATACAAAGATATCCAAATGCCGGAATTAGCATTATTAAAAAACAAATTGCTAAAATACAGAGATGCTAATGTTTTCGCCAACACTAAAGAAGAAGTTTTGGCATTTAAAGAAAAATTAAACGAAAAGAATTGTTCAATTATTGACCTAAAAGATATAAATGAACCGTTACAAAAAGAGGTTATGTCATTTATTCACCAAGCATTGACAGAATATGAAAAATATATTTATTTCTTTGCACCACTGACAGACAGCAATTCTGACAAAAAATTATTAAAACAAATTATAAATAATAATCATGTGTTTACAACAATCCTAGTAAGTTCTTCTTACAAATACGCACAAGAACTTAAACAACACGCGCAAAACATTTTGTTGTTCACACCAAACGACATGAACCACGATTTTGCAGCATATAACACATTCTTAAATAAATTAAATCCTGATGAATGTATCGCTTATGGCAAATTAACTCAAGGAATACCATTTATCGTTGATATGAGCGATTTAGACCTGGATTTGACATTGGAAGATGTTTTGGGCGACAAATATCAATTTGTACCGGTTAGCGATAATATGCAACTTGTTAAAACAGATGAGAACGGAAGCCAAACACCTGTAAACTTCGCTCCTGAATTAGCGCAAGAAGAAATGCCAATTGAGCAAGAGGAAATCGCGGTAGCCCCTGAACCTATTCAGGAAGAAATTTCTGATTTTTCTCAAGTAGAAACCATGATAGATGAAAATGTTCCGCAAATTGAAGAATCAGGTATTATTGATGAACCTGCAATTGAACTTCCGCAAGAACAACCGGAAGAAAATAATCAAAATATTGTAGAACCGATTTCAAATATTTTGGATGATGAACCGATTAGCGAAGAAGAGCCAAATCTTACAGAAGACGATTTGGAACTTGAACCACTGCCTGAATCTGAAGATTTGCATAGTTTTTCTGATATGTTGTCAGATGAAGATGATTTAACAGAAGATGCGCTAGAACAAGATGACACAACACTAACAGAAGACGATTTGAATTTTATTGACGATAACCAAATCGCCCAACCATCAGGAATGTTTGATGAACAAGAGCCTGAAATCACAGATGATTACCAAGAATCACCGTATGTTGAAGAGCAAACACCGGTAGTTCCAGTATATCCGGCAGAACAAGAACCTGCAGAAGAATCTGGTGATTTTCAACAAGGTGATAGTGTTACCCACCCTAGATACGGTCGTGGGGTAGTTGAAAAAATTATCAAATACGGAAACAAGACTCTTTGCTCAATTTCATTTGAAAATGTTGGCAGAAGACTCCTCGACCCAACCATTTCTGAATTGAATAAGTTGTAGGATAAAAGATTTAACTGTCATTCCGAACTGCGGATTTTGGCAATGGCAAGTGCGCCGTGTGCACGAAGTGAACCCAGCACATCTTGGCGAAAGCTGCGTTGAGTTTTGGGAGCAGAGGCTGAAAATTGTGGCGTTCAGACCCAACTGCAATGCCGTTTAATGCGAACAAAATAGGTCGAGCCGCCAATAATCCAAGACTGTTTCAGGGTCTATCCATTTGATTAAAAAATAATACACTGTGGCCAAATTTTCAAATCAACATTGATAGATTCTGAATAGCAAGAAAATGATGTGCTCGTACACTCTCACAAATTTTCTAAGCTTTCAGAATGACGATAAAGAATCACGCTTGGCTGTAAACGGCAACGCTCGGATTTGCAACGAAAACTCAACGTTTCCGTTGACACTCTCGCTACGTCCAAGGATTATTGGCGGTTCCCCGCGGAGCGCAATTGCAGAACAAAACTCACCATGGTTAGTAGCATAATCCCCAGTCCGCCAAATCACGCTCGGCATTAAACGGCATCGCTCGGATTTGCAACGAAAACTCAACGTTTCCGTTGACGCATCCTCGACTCTAGCTACGCTCGTGCCTCTGCCGAGCGTGCAAAAAAATACCGCTTGAAACAGCGGTAGGGAAAAGTTACGAAAAATAATTGTAGGGGAAAATATAAATAATAAATTGTTAATCTGTCTTATGCATTAAAAATACTGAATGATTTTTCAACATTGTTGCTGATTACTTTCTTAACAGAATCATATTCAGTTTGTAATGCGTTGTGTTCTGATTCAAGTTTGTTCAATTGCAAGTCAAATTGTTTGTCTTGACTTTCCAATTTGTCCATTCTTGATTGATATTCTTGTTCAGCTATTGCCATTGCTGATTTGTCTTCTTTTTCAGTGATTGAAGAATCATCGTCTAATGTGGTATTGATGAATGATTTTTCAGAAGTTGAATAGTATGACAATACCAAGTTGCCTGCTTTCAATTGTTTTACAAACCAGTCATATTCTTTTAAATTAGTTTCATCTTTTGTTGTTGTGAAACCGTTTGCTCTCATTTCATTAAATATGTTTTTGTAGTAATTAACCATTTCTTTGTCATATTTAAGATTTTGAGAAGTTCCTGAAACATTGTCATTATAATAAGCTTCTGTGATTGCCACAGCATAGTCATATAACTCACGTTGTGCAGTTGTTGTACCTTCAAAATTCAATGCTTTTGATGATTTTGTAACATCGTAGCTTGTTCCGCCTTCTGAAACATAAGAACCGTCAGCTTGTTTTGTAAGGTAGTTTTTGTAGCTTTCACTGATTAAATTTTCACTAGGGTCTGCATAAAGTGCATCAACTTCAACCTCAGTACCTTCTTGGTTTGTGTAAGTAAATTTTTTAGTTTCAGTGTTATATGTTACTCCGTTTACAACATTGTAATCATCTGTACCTTGTTGGTCTTCAGTTTGATAACATACAACAGTTGAAGTTGTTCCATCATCATTTTCAACAGTTCTTGCTTCTAATGCATATCTTTCTTTGTAGTAGCCGTTGCTATCTTTGAACAAGTCAATATTTTGACCATCTTTTGTTGTTGCATAAGCTGTATCATAAGTAGGATATCCGTCATAAGAATCACTGCTGAATGATGTATAATCAAAACCTAAAATGTGTTCGCCATCGTTATCATTGATACTTTTACCGACTGATGCCAAATATTTATCCCAAGCTTCGTGAACAGCCTCTTTTGATTCAGTTACTTTTGAAACATCAATATCAGATTGAGTGTAGTCTAAATCTCTTAAAAATCTGTTAAAATCACCGTTGTTTTTTTCGTAAGCTTTTGCAATGGCAGAATTTACCAAAACTTTGCCTTCTTTATCTTTAACAAGATATTGTTTGCCATTAGCAACAGTGTTGCAGCCAGTAATTTGATTGTAAGTTAAATCAGCATAATTTGCTTCAGAATTGTTATAACCTGTCAAAACTTGATATTTAGTTTTGTTCAAAGCATCTAAGTAAGCATCGTTAATCTGTTCTGAATTATCAGAAAGACGTTGCTTAGAGTAAGCGATAGACTGCTGTTCCATCTCATTGTTTGAGAGTCTTGCAGTTATGCTTAACAATCTGGCTTGTGATGCTGCCATACCCATAGTGCTTAACAATTCCTTTCAATCATTTTCGTATCGTACTCATGTTTACGGCGTATTTGAGTTGAAACTTTAAGAAATTGAGGAAGTTTGTTAAGAAGTTGTAACATTCAAAAATTTTTGTCACCCTGAATTTATTTCAGGGTCTCTAATATTGCAAGTTTTGCCTAAGAATAATATGCTTTATTTGAGATGCTGAAACGGTCTTGGATTATTGGCGGCTCGACCGGCTCAACGCAGCTCTCGCCAAGACGTGCTGGGTTC
>DHMN01000028.1:100330-129039 GCA_002405805.1 Cyanobacteria bacterium UBA4641
AGTTCAGCATGACTAAAATAAATTACTTGTCATTCCGCTGTTCAGAATGACATTGACCTTAGTGTTTTATTTGAAACCGTAATGGGATAAAACCCTACTTCGCAGAAATTCCTTTTTCTGCAAAATACAACCTAAAGTAAAAACAAGCTACATGTTGGATTGAATCCACTCTAATCCACTGTCTTGTCGCTTTGAACCTGATTCCGCCTTTGGATTTTTCAGGATTTTTGTGCGCGTAGTTGTTTTTGTCACTGTTAAATAACAACATTTGTGACAGCGCAGTTTTTCTACAATATTCCAAAATTGTTTTGGCTTTTTCTTCCATACCGAGTTTTTTTGCCAAATAATATGCACCAACCAAGCCTTCTGAGCGCGAACCGTCAGGATAGAAGTGGTCTCCGTAGTTGTAATAATATCCGCCTTCATAATCGATATATGGAGAATCATCCTTCGTATATGTGTGCTCCATCATAGTTTGAGCATCACCGAGGACAAAATTTATATAATTTTCTTTTCTGAAATCAGGATTTGTTGCCCATTCTTCTATCGCCTGCATCAACCACGCATCTGATGGAAGTGCAGTGAATAAATCAGCATAAATCTTCGGTCTTTCATCAACAATCCAATCAAGCGCCAAACGTCCTTTTTCCAAGACTTCTTTTGTTAGTTCTTCATCTTCTTTAAAATAATTAGCGACCAAACCTAACCCCAACAAGGCTTCCCCAGGGTAATAGAAAGAGAATGTGTCTCGGCGTTCTTCATCAGTCATATCAACAAGCGGTTGACCGTTTTGAAATTTTGGGTGAATATAATATCCTAAAATTTCGCCTGTTTTATAAATTCGAGACAGCAAATGTCTTGTGTACATTTTGATATATTCATCATAAGACTTGTCGTTGGTTTCATTGCGGTATTTCATCATTGCAACAAGAATCATGCCTGTACCGCCAAGTTTTGCTTTCTTGTTATAAAAAATATAGCCTGCTGTTTTGCCGTTATAGTCGTGTTCTTTGGTTAAAGTAACGCTGAAATCTAAACCTTTTTTAGCGCCCTCTAAATATTTTTTATCACCGGTCAATTGATATGCCCTGATTAGAGTAACAATACCACCACAGTGTCTCAAATCATTGTAATAAAGGTTATCTGCAGGGCGTTCAGGATGCTCATGGTCGACGTAGTTGTCCTCTTTTGCATCATAATAATATAAGAATTGACCGTTTTCTTTTTGGTATTTTAATGTCCAATCCGCACCGGCTAAAGCTTGATTTTTAATCTCTTCAGGCGAATATTCATATAAAACATTTCCGCGATACAAAGGTAAAACTTCATCATGATAGGTTACAAAGGTGTGACTTTTTATTAAATAACATTCGTGAGGAGTTTTTCTCAAAATTGTAATACGCTCAGAAATACGATTTGTCATATCTTTGATATAAGTTTTTCGCAAAATAGTATTAAATGCCAAGGATAGAGTCATTTGGCTGAACACCCACGCATCAGTCGGCATATATAAATACGCATTATTCTGCAAAATCACTTTTATTCCTGTAATCCCCGGTTCAAAACGAGAGTCGGTAAACTTATCTTTTACAATTTTGCCGATATCAACAGGAGTCTGTTCTGTGACATATTCAAGCATAATTCTGCATTTTTCACTATTTTTTATATCAAAATTTCCAAAAGTTTTATATCCTCTCAGTTTTTCAATATCACGGTTTATCGTATCTTCAAGATTAGCCCTGCAAGAACCCCACCTGATTGGCGAATTAAATTCCTGAAACAATGAGAGATAAACAAAAGTTTGCCCTTTGACAAAATCAATAATTCCGCCAAGTTCCAAATCCTTTATTGAAACTTTTCCGCCTGTTAATAATGCCACACGCACTCGATTTAGCAACTCTTTGACACTTGAAAAATCTTTTTTAAAAAATTCTCTCTCTTTGTTATTTTGTACCGAAAAATCCATAATTTACCACCATAAATAAAATAATACTCATTCTAACATCAATAGCCCAAAAACCACCCATCTTTTTAGTTGATTTTAAATATTAACAAACGTAACGATTTTGCCCCTATGTGTTTGATATGCTACTTTGTAAGAGAAAGGAAAGGTTATGAAGAATATTATAATTTACACAGATAAAAAATCTTCCGCTATTGCAGATGTTGTTTCAAACATTGAAGACTCTAACGTTAGATTGGAAGATGCTGCGAATATAAAAGATTACGAAACTTTGAACCCCGGAGTTATCATCGTGGAAAGCGTTCCAAATATCAAAGATGTACTTATGGTTACAAAGTTCAAATTTCCGATTTTGTTCATCGGAGAGACTTTCAAAGGTGCAACAGTTCGTGCGGTTGCATTTGATTACATTAAAACTCCTGTTGATAACCAAGAGTTGGTTGTACGTGTTAAAAATATGTTAAAAATCAAAGAATTGAGAGACAAATTAAAAACTCTTTCTACAACCGATGAATTAACAGGATTGCATAACAGAAGATACTTGTTAGAACGTATGGAACAAGAAATTTCTCGTGCTAAACGTTATTCAACACCGTTATCTTTGTTGTTATTTGATTTAGACTTTTTCAAAGTTGTAAACGATATCTATGGTTATGAATGGGGTGATGTTTTACTTCGTTCTATCGCAGATAAATTAAAACAATTAATTAGAAAAGAAGATATTATTACTCGTTATGGCGATGAAGAATTTATCGTAGTTCTTCCAAACACATCAGAAGATAACGCATTTTTATTTGCTGAAAGATTCCGTAAAGATATTGAAAAAATGGAATTTATTCCTGCAGGCGAAGAAGAACGCCACCCTATCACAATTTCAGGCGGTATTGCAACATTCCCTTGTTTGCCTGATACGGAAGAAGATGCAAATACAATCATCAGATACGCAGAACACGCATTATACAATGCTAAAAAACGCGGCAAAAACAAAATTGTACAGTTCTCACATTTGAATCTTGGTGAGGGCTAATCACACACATCCTATTTAGGATGGAACAAAAATCCTTTCTGAACACTTACATAGTGTAAATCTGGTTAATAGGCGGTAACATCACTACCGCCTTTTGTTTTGCGAAATATTTAGGAAATTTGTCAGCATAGCTGAAGTGCCCCAAAAACAGGACAAAAAGGTCTATGTCATTCCGAACTTGTTTCGGAATCTCAAATAAAACACATTATTTTATTGCCCAAATTGTAACATTAGAGATGCTGAAACAAGTTCAGCATGACATAGGTACTTTTGTTAAATTACACTCATACGGCGCACTTGCCAAAATCCGCAGTTCGGAATAACAGTTATACCCTCTCGGACACTAGCCGAACCTACGAGCAATGCGAGTTGTGTGAGACTGCGTGCAGAAGGAGTGAGGGCAGGGTGAGGGTTTGTTCAGTTAGTCAGTCAGTAGGTCGGCTTTACCAAGCCGACATCAAAATCAACATTGATAGATTCTGAATAGGATAAAATCTACGCCAATAAATTGGCAAGATTTTTAATCCTTTCAGAATGACAAGATAAAAAGCCTGCCATCTTGCCCTCCAGCCCTCCTGCCTTCCAAAAACTACTTCTTAATCTTAAAATCCTTCACTACTCGTTTAAAATATTCAGAATCGGACTTGGCATAATGCGCACAGGCAATACCGTTAAACTTCGTCGTTCCTGTGAAATTACAATATTTATCCAAATCAGAGTATTGTGTCTCTACATCTCCCATTGTTCTCAATTCACCATCTCGAAACTCAAAAGTAAACAAATCATACCCAAAAACATTTGGCGGATTTTTGTAACCGTTGAGGTCTACATGTACCCAAATACCTTGACTTGCATTTTCAACAATAATCAAAGTTCCGTCTTTTAACAAAAACTGCCCATCATCCAGAATTGAAATCTTTCCATTTTCAGATATACCATTTGTGCCATCCATTCCTTTATATGCAGTACCGGCAGCCCCCTTACATTTTTCACCATAAAATCCGCAATCAGTTGTGCCTGTGAAATAATTCATATAAGTTTTGTAAAAAGTTCTTGTCGGATAATCTTTCGGATTAAGCGAAACATCATCTGCCTCCATGTGTTTAAATGCCTGCTGAACAAGAGAATATGACCTCAAAAATTGAGAACGCAGTTTTTGGGCTTTTAAATTATTCATCAATGTCGGAATTGTCATCGCAGCAACAACACCGATAATCCCTAGCGTGATTAAAACCTCAGCTAAAGTAAAACCAAACCTATTTCTTTTAAATAAATTTTTCATTTTCCCTCCAAAATTCTTTTTACATATTATTGCATAGTTCAATATTATATTGAATTATTAAATATTAGAATACATTATTTGAATTATATTCGCAATAAATTATACTCATTGGTATGAACATCACGGATTGGAACAATGATGAAATTATGCGTCTTGTAATGGCAAAAGGGCACATTACGCAAAAAATGCTGTTAGAAGACCTGAAAAAAGAAAATGGTGAAAAAATACCCCAAAGTACATTTTCTTGCAAAATCCGACGCAACGCATTAAAACTTGAAGAATTTCAACAAATCTGTAAAATTTGTGGTTATTCCATCAAACTGGAACGTAATTTGTAAAAAAATCATGTTCTTGTTATTATCTACGTATGAAAGATATGTTAGATAAAATTCTTCAAATTGAGAAGAAATATAAAGAATTAGGCGAGACATTGTCTGACCCTGCCGTAATTCAGGATTACAACAAGTTTAGAGACCTGTCTAAACAAAGAAAATCTATGGAAGAAACAGTAAACCTTTATTACGAATGGAAAAAGACAACAGAAGCCATTGAAGATGCAAAACAAATGTTGCATGAAGAAAAAGACGAAGAAATGCGTCAATTTTTGAAAGCCGAAATGGAGGAAAACGAGGCTAAAATTCCTGAATATGAAGAAAGAATGAAAGTTTTGTTACTTCCTCGTGACCCAATGGATGACAAAGATATTATGCTTGAAATCCGTGGCGGAGCAGGTGGAGATGAGGCAAACATCTTTGCAGGCGATTTGATGCGTATGTATTTGAGATATGCTGACAAAATGGGTTGGCAAACTCAAATTTTGAGCAAAACCGATTGCGAAGCAGGCGGTGTTTCAGAAGTTATCATCTCAATGAAAGGTGACAGCATTTATTCAAGACTAAAATACGAATCAGGAGTTCACAGAGTTCAAAGAGTTCCGGCAACCGAATCTCAAGGTCGTGTTCACACATCAACGGCAACCGTTGCAGTTATGCCACAGGTTGATGATGTTGAAGTTAATTTGAATATGAACGATGTTGAAATCACAACAGCAAGGTCAGGCGGTGCCGGCGGTCAAAACGTAAACAAAGTTGAAACCGCAGCCAGAGTTTTCCACAAACCTACAGGAATTATGATTTTTTGTACGGAAGAACGTTCTCAATTGCAAAACAAAGAGCGTGCTTTGGAAATCTTGAAAGCTAAACTTTATGATATGGAAGTTCAGAAACAAACAAAGGAAATCACAGACCTTAGACGTTCTCAAGTAGGTTCAGGCGACAGGTCAGAACGTATCAGAACATATAACTTCCCTCAAGGCAGATTAACAGACCACAGATTGAACCACAATTTGAACGTATGGACTGTTATTGATGGCGACTTGGACGAACTTATTGATTTGTTGGTTGAATATGACCAAAAATTGAAGTTGGAAAAATTGGCTCAAGTCGGATAAGAGGTACAAGTGACAGAAAGACGTTGTATCGGTTGTTGGCAGGTTAAAGACAGAAAAGATTTAATAAAAATCACTGCCGAGCACGAAAGCAAAAATATTGTCATTAACCCTGATTCCAAGACATTTGGCAGAGCGGTATATCTTTGTTATAATAAATCTTGCATAGAATCCGCTTTTAAAAAAGGTAAATTGGGTAAGCACCTGAAAGCGAACCTACCAAACGAATTGAAAGGACAGTTACTAGATGAGTTACGAAACAGTTAGAATAAGTGAGTTGGCAAAAGAACTTGGACTTACCAGTAAGGAAGTCGTAGAAAAGTTCGCACAAATGGGTATAACCGGAAAGACTCATTCAAGCACTGTTACATTAGACCAAATTAAAAGATTAAAGGACTTTATCGCAAACGGCGGAGTAAAGAAAACAACTAAGCCAAAAGCTTTTGTTGTAAAAAAAGCTAAAGCTCCGGAACCTGCTGTTGAAGAAAAGAAAGAAACAAAACCGGTTGAAAAGAAGCCTTTAATTGAAAAAGTTCCAAGAATCGAAAAGGTCGAAAGACCAAAAGTTGAGGTTGTAAAACCTGTAAGTCGTTTGGAAATTGTTCGTCGTGCACCTAAAAAGCCCCCTGTAACTGAGGGTTCTCGTCCGGAAAGACCTGAACGCGGTAGCAAAAGACCATTTAATAAAGATGATAAAAAATTCGGACCAAGAGGAGAAAGACCAACCGGCGAAAGAAAATTTGCAAAAGGTGAAAGACCGACAGGTGAAGGCAAAGATTTTGCAGGGAAAAAACCACTACAACGCAGAATTATCCCTCAAGAAATTTACGAAAACAAATCAGGAACACCTAACAGCAATTCTAAACGTCGCACTGACGGAAAGAAAAAAGAAAAAGATTTCAATTCTAAAAAAGAAGAACAAGAAAGAATTTCACTAGAAAAAGCAGCTGCTCAACACCACAAAAAGAAAGTTCAAAAAGTTGAGGAAGTTGAAGAAGTAAAACAAATTGTTGTAAATCAGGCAATGACTATTTCTGAATTGTCTGAAAAAATCAAAAGAACTCCTGCCGAAATCGTTAAATTCTTGATGTTGAACGGTGTTATGGCAACAGTAAACCAACTTATTGATGTTGATGTTATCAAAAAAGTTTGTGCCGAATACGGACTGGAAGTTCTTGAAGAAGATTTGGATGCATACATTGAACAAGAGCTTGAAAAAGAAGAAAAAGCAAAAGCTTTATCAGAAGTTGACAAGAAATTATTGAAGAAAAGAGCTCCTGTAATCAGTATTATGGGTCACGTTGACCACGGTAAAACAACATTACTTGATAGTATCAGAGCATCTAAACACAAGATTGTAGCAACAGAGGTTGGCGGTATCACACAGTCAATCGGTGCTTACACAGTATATTTGGATAACGATAAGGAAAGAAAAATCGTATTCTTAGATACCCCAGGTCACGAGGCTTTTACAGAAATGAGAGCACGTGGTGCGAAAGCTACTGATATTGCAATTTTGGTTGTTGCAGCAGATGATGGCATCATGCCACAAACAATTGAGGCTATTAACCACGCAAAAGCTGCAGAAATCCCAATTATCGTTGCAGTGAACAAAATTGATAAACCCGGAGCAAATCCTGATAGAGTATTGCAACAATTGACAGAACACGGACTTGTTCCTGAAGATTGGGGTGGTGATACAATCACTGTTAAGGTTTCAGCATTGCAAGGTACAGGTATTGACGAATTGCTAGAATATATCTTGCTTGTAGCTGATGTTCAAGATTTGAAAGCTAACCCTAAAGCTGAGGCATCAGGTGTTGTTATTGAGGCTAACCTAGATAAAGGTAAGGGTCCTGTTGCAACATTGCTTGTACAAAACGGAACATTAAGAGCAGGTAATTGTATCGTAGTTGGTACAGCTTGCGGTAGAGTTCGTGCATTGTTATCAGATAGCGGTGAAAGAATCCAAAAAGCCGAACCTTCAACACCGGTTGAGGTATTAGGTTTGTCAGAAGTTCCTCAAGCAGGCGACCATTTTGAAGTTGTTAAAAACGAAAAAGAAATGAAATCAATTGTTGCGGAAAGAAAAGAAAAAGAACGTGACAAGAGATTAGAGGCTATGTTACCTGCACACATCAGACGTGAATCTGTTGCTGGCGATGAAGATATTCCTCAATTGAACTTGATTATCAAAGCAAATACTCACGGCGCTGCTGAGGCTGTAGCACAAGCTATTGCAGGTGTTGAATCTAAAGAAATCACAACAAAAATCATCCACGTTGGTGTCGGTGATATTTCAGAAGCCGATGTTATGTTGGCATCTGCATCAAATGCGTTGATTTTAGGTTTCACAGTAAAAGAAGACTCAAACGCAATGGCATCAGCTGAACGCGAAGGTGTAACAATCAAGAAATACGATATCATTTACCAATTGTTAGAAGATATTGAAAAAACATTGTTATCACTTCTTGAACCGGAAGTTAAGGAAGTTGAGCTTGGTAAGGCTGAAGTTCGTCAAGTATTTACAATCGGTAAGACTAACAAGATTGCAGGATGTTACGTTACAGAAGGTAAGATTGTTCGTTCTAAAGACGCTGTATTGTTCCGTGACGGTCAAGAAATCTTCCGTGGGGCAATTGACCAGTTGAAACGTTTCAAAGACGACGTAAAAGAAGTTGCCCAAGGTTTTGAATGTGGTATTTCATTTAGCAAATTCAACGATATCCAAGTTGGTGATATTATTGAAGTTTCAACAAAAGAAGAAGTTGAAAGAAAAAGCTTGTAAGTTTTTACAGGTGGGCTGGTAAGCCCACCCTACTTTTATCTTAGATAACAGTGTTTAATTAGAGATGCTGAAACAAGTTCAGCATGACATAGACTTATTTGCTTTTAATTTGAAATAAAATATGTAGAGAGCCCACCTTTAAATTTGCATTAAAAACGGCTCTCAACTAAATAGCTAAGAACCGTTTTAGACCTCTAAGAGTATCGGCACTTTCTCAAGGTGCCACCCTTTAACTATATTATTTACTATTATTTACCATTTGTCAAGTAAATCTGCAAGTAGGGTAAACACACCAGTAAAAATAAATTACTTCTTATACAACTTTTTACCAATATAATCTTTCCAATATGTACCTGCACCTAGCGGATTTTTGTCATTCAATGCATAATAGCCACAAGTAATTCTATAGCCGGTACAATAATCCCTACCATCTAAGGCATTTACCGTATAAGCATTTACTCCAATCATTTCAATTCCTGCATAATTACTATCTTTATGAGGTTGCCCTTCTGGTATAATATGTCCATCTGTCGTAAATAGGAATGAAAATATATCAATACCAAAAGTATTAGGTTTTCTGCTACCATTCAAATCGACACATAACCTTGGACCATTTTTACCTTGTGCAGGCGGGTCATCAAAAGTAAAAAGCTTACCACCAATATCCATACTCATACCGCCATATACACTTGCATCACACGGCATCAATGCGGTACCCCCTTTTAAATTGTATGTTTTATATGGTTGAGCATTTATACTTCCAATATTACCATCATCATCTTTTGTATTCCAATTCCAATCGGAATACTTATTAACACCTTTTATATACTTTAACAATTCCTGAGAAAAAATCTTTGCGCTATGATTTTTTGCATATTCTTCAGCCACAGCCTCTGGGATAGACTCTTCATGGTCATTCATATATTGCATACTGATTTGATTCCACTCTGAGTAAACTTTTTTCAATTGAACTTGAAATTCTTTATTTCGTGAATTTTGAATCATACTCGGTATTGTCAATGCGGCGACTACACCAATGATTCCAAGTGTTATTAAAACTTCTGCCAGAGTAAAACCCAATTTCCTCATTCCAAGCTCCTTTACGTTGAATGAAAATACTTTATAATTTATGAATAATATTCATAATAATACATATATTTTCATACTTTGTCAACAAAAATTATAATAAGTACATGGAAATACGTGATGAAGTAAAAATTATGCTAACGTCAAAAAGAATGTCTATGACAGAGTTAGCCAAACGTATGACAGAAATGAGCGGCAAAAACTATTCGCAAAGTTTAATCTCCCACAAACTGAAAAGCGAATCTTTGCGCTATTCTGAAATGAAAATGATTTGCAAAATTCTAGGCTACAGAATTTATATTGACTTTGATGAAATACGACTCGGTCGTTAAAAATATTTATTTTATGTTATAATCACTTGTAACAAGGAGATTATTATGACATTACGTAACGAACGAGTAAGAAAAGAATTGATGCGTGACATTTCTGAAATCTTGAGAAAAGAAATCAGAGGTCTTGAAGGTGTGGTTTCAATTGTTGATGTTGAAGTTGCGCATGACAACTCATTTGCAAAAGTTATATATAGTGTTTTAGGTTCACCTGAACAAGTCGAAAAATCAAAAGAAACTATCGAAAAAAGCACCGCAAAAATCAGATACGAAGTTGGCAAAAGACTTCGCTTGAGATTGACTCCGGAACTTCGTTTTGTATATTCAAACGGATTGGAAGAAGGCGCAAGAGTAACGGAACTTATCAACAAAATTTCAAGAGGCGAAATTTAGGAATTTATTATAATTTTAGGTAGCGAAAGTATGTCAAAGACAGAGAATGCATCTTTATTCGGTTTTCTGAATATTTATAAGCCAAAAGGGCTGACATCTCACGATGTCGTAGCTCGTTTGCGCAGAATAACAAAAATCAGACAAATCGGTCATACCGGAACGCTTGACCCTTTTGCAACAGGAGTTTTGCCGATTTGTATCGGAAAAGCAACAAGGTTAATTGAATATCTTGATGATGACAAGGAATATCTTGCAACCGTACAATTTGGCAAAGACACTACAACCTATGACTTGGAAGGCGAAATCACCGCAACTTTTGACAAAAAAGTGTCAGAAAATGACATAAAAACCGCGCTCAAAGATTTTGAAGGTGAGATTTCACAAATTCCACCGATTTATTCGGCAATAAAAGTGAACGGCAAAAAGCTCTACGATTACGCAAGACAAGGACAAGATGTCGAAATAAAACCGCGCAAAGTCACAATTTCAAAAATCGAATTAAAAGACTTTGACAACGCATCACAAAGCGCGAAAATTCTTGTAGCCTGTTCAAAAGGCACATATATCCGCTCTATTGCGTACGATTTAGGTGTAAAACTTGAGTGCGGAGGTTATTTAACCGCATTAGAAAGAACCAAAGCAGGCAAATTCCAAGTAAACACAGCAATAAAACTTGATGATTTAACAGAAGTTTCGCAAGTCGTTGAAAACTTGATAAACCCACTTGATATGCTAAGTATTCCGATTCACGATTTGTCAGAAAGTGAGCGTGAAAGAGTTTCACATGGAATGGCTATCAACAATTCAGATTTTAAAAATTCAGATATTGTAATTTTGAGTTATGGTGGTAGAATATATGCTATAGGTAAGGTAGAACAAAACAAAATTTTGGTCAAAAAAGTATTTGAGGTATTATGAAAAAGATTACGTTATTATTAGGTTTATTATTGTTAGCTAACGGTGCGGCTTATGCAAGTTGTGACAATTATGAGTGTGTTGCACCTTATGATATGAACAGCAAATTCAGAACAATTGTAGGCGCTGCAACAGGTGTTAATACATTCACTGAAATTGCCGTTGAAAAAATTATTAAAAAAGAAGTTTTAAAAATCGGTTCAGCAGACAATTTGAAAATCGATTTAGATTCGTATAGTGCAAAAGATTTGAAAAACGGTATTTTCAAATCAATGTCAGTTAATGCTCAAAATGTTGTAATTAATGATATATATTTAACTTCATTGTCATTAAAAACTTTGTGTAACTTCAACTACATCAAAAAATCAGGCGATGATATCGTATTTATGGAAGCATTGCCAATGTCTTTTGATATAAAAATGAACCAATCAGCTATCAACAAGACAATGCAAAACGAAAAATACCAAAAAGTTATCAAAGATTTTAACAAATTGAGTAATTCTTACGGTGTCGGATTGCAAATCTCTTCAACAAAAGTTGCAATCAAAAACAACAAATTCTACTATATCATCGGATTTGAAGTTCCATTTGTTAGAAATGAATACAAAATTGTCCTAGAAGCTGATTTGAAAATTAAAAACGGAAAAATTGACTTCAACAATACAAAATTGGTTTCAGGTCACATGAATATAGATTTGAAAAAAATCGATTTCATTTTGAACTACTTAAATCCGCTAGATTTTTCAGTACATATTCTTGATAACAAAGATGCAAAAGTTAATGTTAAAAACATCGAAATCAAGAATGATACAATTGAAACAAGCGGAATTGTTGTAATTCCTAAAGATTAAGATTAACAGAAGGTGATTTATCATGAACAAAAATCAAAAAATTCTTTTATTATTTATAGGCTTTTGTATGATAGTTGTTGTTGGGTTGGTGGCATTCAACGTATTGATGCCAAAACCTGACGTCACACCTGATGAAGTTCAAGTTTCCGAACGTTCTACACAGGAAGAAGTTGTTGATGATAAAAAGCCTGAAACAAATGCTAAAACCTACGTAAATGTTTATTTTATCGGCAAAAATGAACATAACGAAGAAGTTTACAAAGCTGTAAAACGTGAATATAACAAAGATATCGACGGTTCAAAACTCAGATTTGCCGTAACATCTTTGATTAGAGGTCCAAAAGATAACGAAAAGCAACGCGGAGTTTATACAGAAATTCCGTCAGGTTCAGAGGTTATCAATATCAATGAACAGGCTGACAAAGTTGTTGTAAACCTAAATTCAGCTTTTGTAAACGGTGGCGGAACCGAAAGTCTATATAAAAGACTTTACCAATTGATTAAGACAGTTAAGTTGAACTCAAATGTTCCTGTATACTTGTATATAGACGGACAAAGAGCTGATGTAGTCGGCGGAGAAGGCATAATGCTATCTCAACCGCTAAGCAATTCATCTTTAGATAATTAATTTTAGTAAGTATGGACGAAAAAAACAAAGATTTAGATTATTATTTGAATTTAAACTGGACGCTCATTGAAGGGCAAGATTTGGATTTTGATGGTAATCCCTATTATTATATTGAGATTAAAGAAATTCCAAGTTTTACTTTCTGCGCCAAAACATTGGCTCGTGCAAGAGAAAACTACAAGCGCCAATTGAAATTATCTCTCCAAGTAATGCTTGAAATGGGTGAACATATTGTTGAGCCGGGGGAAGAACCTGACGAGCCTGATTGGGAATCACTTTGTCCGTAACGCACTTAGGTCTATGTCATTCCAGTGTCTCTAATTGAACGACTCGAACATTGTCATTCCGAATTTATTTCGGAATCTCTAATCATGCACATGAGTCTATGTCATTCTGAAAGGATTAAAAATCTTGCCAACTTGTTTGGCTTAGATTTTATCCTATTCAGAATCTATCAATGTTTATTTTAAAAAAAAAGCAAACAGGTCACCCTGAATTGCGGATTTTGGCAAGTGCGCCGTGAGAACGGAGTGAACCCAGCACGTCTTGGCGAGAGCTGCGTTGAGTTTTGTGAGCAGAGGCTGAAAGTTGGGGCGTTCAGACTCAACTGCAACGCCGTTTAATGCGAACAAAATAAGTCGAGCCACCAATAATCCAAGACTGTTTCAGGGTCTCTAATGTTACAAATTTTGCATTAGACTAATATGCTTTATTAGAGATTCCGAAACAAGTTCGGAATGACATAGCTTTAATTTGTTAGGTTTGAGATGCTGAACTTGTAATCGAATGGACAAAATGACTGCTACCATCAACTGTCACAACTTCTCAACAATATCCCAGACTTGCTTTTTCAAAGACTCATAATCAGAATTATTATCAATCACAAAGTCCCAATCTTTGACATCATCAAGCCCAACTTCTGTAATATCATCTTCATTGACAATTTTTCCGCGCGCACTGCGCACCTCACGAGTTGCCTCAACCCTGATACTTTTTGCTCCTGCATTTTTGAACAATTCATATTCATGCGGAACTCGCACATCTGTTACAATAATATTGCCTTTTTGCTCAATAATCTTTTTTAACCAATAATCCGGGTCTTGCTCTCGCCCCCAGTTGCCTAAGGCAATTAAATCAGGACGGTAAAACGCCTTGTTTTGCTCAATTTCATCATAGGTCAAACCCTTTTGCTTACCATAAGTCAGCTTGATTATATCACCAATCGCGCAACGCCTAAAATCAGTCAACTTTTCTAACATGATTTTTGCAGCCGTGTCCTTGCCTGAATACTGTTTACCTGAAAATATTACAATTTTATCAACCATCATTCCTATTCTCCTTTATTTACCCCATAGCCAAACATTGCAAAGTCATATTTGACAGGGTCTTCAGGACAAAGTTTTTTCAAATTCTGCGTCAATTCAATCACGGCTTTGAAATCATTTGCCTTACGAGTTAATAGTCCCATTTGGCGCGAAACTCTACCGACATGGACATCCAGCGGGATATACAAATCTGCAGGTTTCATAAATTTCCAAATTCCAACATCAACAGCACTTTTGCGCACCATCCACCTAAGATACATACACATTCTTTTCATCGCACCACCGTTATGAGGATTTGGTATCATTTGGTAAAAGCCCTGTTTTGCACCTTCTCCGACCCTTGAATAAAAATAATCGACAACAGTTTCAAACATTTTACCTTGCGAAAATCCATGGTCAAACAACTCTTCTAAACCTTCAGAACTGTTATAAAGTTCTTTTAGAATAGAGAAAATTTCTACAAAATCGTTAGGTTTGCCAAAACGATAATTAAAATCTCCGATAATTTCTGGTTCAAAGTTTTGGATAAAATTTAGCGGCTCATTTTGCGCCAAATCAAACAATGAATTAAGCTTTTTTATAAATTGCTGTCTACTGCCATAAGCAAGCAATGATGCGACAAAGCCTGCGATTTCAACATCTTTTTTATCCGAAAATTTATGCACAAATTGCACAGGGTCATCTTTTATAAAATCGACCGTTTCGTATTTTGTAACAAGTTCATCCAGTTCAGTTTTCGTAATCATACAATCATTCTATGACACAAATAAAAAGTTTGCAAAATAAGGCTTTTTTTAGTACACTGCCTTGTATGGAAGGGCAAATTTATAAAATTCATTCGGATTTTTACTACGTACAAAACGAAGGAAAAACATTTGAATGTAAAATACGAGAGGTCTTGAAAAAACAACAGATTAGAATTGTTGTAGGCGACTTTGTAGACTTTGACAACGGTGTAATTTCAAAAGTTTTACCGCGAAAAACCTTCATTCCACGCCCTGCGGTTGCTAATGTCGACCAAATTATTGTGGTTTCCGCGATAAAACACCCTGACTTGGATTTTCACCAATTAAACAGATACATTGCCCTTGCTAAATATTACAAAATTCCTGTAGTTCTTTGTTTTAACAAAGAAGATTTAGGTACGGATAATTCCACACCTAAAAAAATTCGCTCAATTTATGAACCGATAGGGTATAAAACGCTTTTCACATCAGCGCTAGAAAAAAAAGGACTTGACGAATTTAAAAAAGTTTTGACAGGAAAAGTTTCAGCGCTTTGCGGAAATTCAGGCGTTGGCAAATCAAGTTTAATCAACGTGTTGAACCCTAATGTACATCTTAGGACAAAAGAAGTCAGCGAAAAATTAAACCGCGGAACTCACACCACAAGACATTGTGAAATCATTTCAATTGAAAAAAATACTGCAGTCGTTGATACTCCGGGGTTTAGCAATGTCAAATTTGACTTTATGCTCCCATCTGATGTGGATTTGCTGTTTAATGAAATGATTCCATACCGCGATTATTGCAAATACGGAGACTGCCTACACATAAATGAAGATGGCTGCGGAGTATTGGAACATATTGAAGAAATTGATGAAACTCGATACGAAAGCTACATTGAATTTGTGTCAGAGGCAATGGAATACAAAGAGCGCGTAAAATACAACGGTCGCAAGAAAGAATCCGCGCAGAAACTTAACAACAACAGAATCCACGTAAAAATAAGTGAGAAAAAGCGTCAAGCATCACGCAACACGCAAAAACAACAAATATATAAGGAAATTGAAAATGCAAATGAATGATTATATTGATTTAGTGAATGACAAATTAGACGAATTTATTCCGATTGAGTATCCTGAAGATATTTTCAAATCAATGAAATACACGGTTACCCTCCCAGGGAAAAGACTTCGACCTGTTTTGTGTTTAGAAACTTGCAGAATGTTAGGTGGCGATATAGAAAAGGCTATCCCAACAGCCTGCGCAATTGAAATGCTGCACGCGCAAACACTAATTCATGACGATTTACCTTGTATGGATAATGACGATTACCGTCGTGGCAAACTCACTAACCACAAAGTTTTTGGCGAAGCGATTGCCGTTTTGGCAGGAGATGCGCTACTTACCTACGCTCCGCAAATTATTACCAAATATTCAAAAGACCTGACTCCATCAACACTTATCAGAGTTTTGAATGAATATTTCCAATACTCAGGAGCAAGAGGGGTTATCGCAGGTCAAGTTGTGGATATTGAATCTGAAAATATTGAAGTTCCTGATGAGAAAAAAGCAGAAATTTTACACTATTTGCACATACACAAAACTTCTGATTTATTCCAGCTTGCAATGCGCGCAGGAGCAATAATTGCAGACGCTGATGATGAAAAAATTCAAGCAGTGACAGAATTTGCCAAAACATTTGGACTTGCATTCCAAATTGCAGATGACATTCTTGATGAAATTTCGACCTTTGAACAAATGGGCAAAACTCTTGGCAAAGACAAAGAAGAAGGAAAATTGACATACGTTTCTTTGTATGGAATTGAAGAGTCAAAATGTAAACTTGCTTGCCTATTTGAAAAGTGCCATGATATAATGAAAAAACAGGATATCGATTCTGAGATAATTAAAGATATGATTAAGAAAATAAGCGAGAGAGCAGGTATTTAATGTATTTAGATTTAATAAGACAAACTATAGCAAACAACGGCTATGAAGTAATTTCATGTGGTGTGTTATCAGCCTTTTTTGCACAAGTGATAAAATTTATTTTATTCACAGTAAAAAGTAGAAAAATCAATTTTAAGATTTTTTCAACAACAGGTGGCATGCCAAGTTCTCACTCTGCAGGTGTAATGGGTTTGTCTACAATGGTCGGAATCCTTAACGGTTTTGATTCTACATTATTCGCAACTGCACTTGGATTTTCTTTAATCATTATGTACGATGCGGCAGGCTTGCGCCGTGCAGCAGGTAAAACAGCTGCTTGCCTAAATAGAATGATGGAAGATTTTTATCATCACGATTTGCAATCTGTTGGCGGAAAACTTAAAGAGCTTTTAGGACATACACCTTTTGAAGTTGTAGTCGGCGCAATCTTTGGTATTGTGTTCGCTTATCTTTACCACTCATTTGTATTGGGATAAGGAGTAGATAAGAAAATTAAATCATGCCCCTGAACTAGTTTCAGAATGACATAGACCTATGGGTATTGTCGCTCATTTCTGGAGTAGGTCAGCTTTACCAAGCCAACAAAATTACATGTCTGCTTAGTGAGTCAACCTACTTTGTATTTTGCAAAATCAGAAATTCACAAGTTTCTAAGACTTTCGCAATGTTTGAAAAAACTCATTGAGCAAGTCGTTACACTCATCTTCCAAAATTCCGCCGTAGACTTTCAAATTCTGATTATTAGAAATTTTGCGCAAATCTATTTTTGAAGAAAAAGCACCATAATTAACATCATAACTGCCAAAATATACTGTCCTGATTCTTGATTGCAAAATCGCCCAACCACACATTGGACAAGGCTCTAAAGTCACATACAAATCGCAATCATCAAGTCGCCAATTGTTTAAATATTTCTCTGCTTTTCTGATTGCAATAATTTCAGCATGAGAAGTGATTTCATTATCCTGTTCTTTTGTATTGAAACCTGTCGCAATTACGTCTCCGTCTTTGACAATTACCGCTCCGACAGGAATGTCTTTTTTGACTTTTTTCCCTTCCTCAATAGCAAGTTTCATAAAGTCTTTCATTATTCATCCTCATTATCGCTCGCCAAGTTGAGTGTAATTGTTGCACAGAACCCAAATTCGCTGTTAGAAGTTAGGGTGATTGTCCCTTCCATTGCCTCAATCAAACCTTTTACAATAAACAAGCCTAACCCTGAACCTCTTGTGGTTCTTGTCATTTCATCATCAAGACGAACAAATTTTTCAAAAAGGGATTTTAATTTCTTTTCAGGAATTACATCACACTTATTTTTGATTTTGATAATCGCTTTATTTTTGTGTTGCTCGATATTTACAAGTATCGGAGTGTCAGGGTATGCGTATTTGATAGCATTTTCGTACAAATTCACAAATACCTGCTCTAGTCTGCCTTTATCTGCGTAAACTTGAGGAAAATCATTGTCCATATTTACAATAATTTCATGCCCGTCACGTTTTCTAAGCAATAGTTCAGCTTGTTCTAGCACCTCATCAAGATTAACATTGTCATTAACCGTACGAAGTCTCATTCCTTCAATATCAGGGATAGTCAAAAGGTCGTCAATTAAACGTTTCAAGCGTTCAGACTGCTCTCTGATAATTCTTAGAGATTTTTGTTTAGTTTCCTCGTCAATCACAATGTCTTGTCTCATTAGGCGCGAAGTGTACCCCTGAATACTTGTTAATGGAGTTCTCAATTCGTGACTGACAGTATCTAAAAGATTAGAACGAAATTCGTTCAACTGCTTTAACTCAATGTTTTTGCGTTTAAGTTCCAAATAAGATTTGTGAATTTCTGACACCATGTTGTTAAATTCATTTGCCAAAAATACAATTTCATACGGAGTAAAAGAAGTTGTCAAAAGTCTAATTTGACGCTGATAATTACCTTTAGAAATCGCAATTACAGCTTTGAACAACTGCCTGATGTTAATATAAAGGTAATAAATATAAAAACCTATAACAACCATCATTGACAAAATCGCACTCAACACTGAAATTATAATTTTTACTCTGTTATCAAGAATCGCGTGCTTTGCAATATTTTCTGTAGTATTAACAACAATTGTCAATTCCGGATTTGTACGGTGGATATAAACAATCGGACGGTTTTTTTCATCCCCAATCATAACAGGAGCATCTTCAATTTTATCATCAGGAAGTTGGTCAATCGTTTCCTTAAAATCTTCAGGGTTAAAATTGTGAGAAGAAATTAAGTGATTATTTTTGTCCATAATATAGACTTGTCTGTTATCATTTTCCAAAGATTTGAACAGTTGACTGTCCCAGTTATTTGCGTTGAACAAAATCACAAGGAACGAACCATCTTTCATTTGGGTTGAAAGTATAGGTTTTTCGTTAATATTAGCTTCATAAGTTATTTGCTCAAGCGCCTGTTCATTTTTTGCAATAGTAATATCTTCACAATTCGGATATTTTTGAGCAACCTCTTTTATAAATTTATCTTTCAGTTTTTTTGACGGCAAATACTCCAACGTATCAGCAATCTGCCCCAAAGTTGTCTCATTAGTTTTCATAAAAAAGTCAACTTCATCAGAAACCATACTGGCAACAAGAATTGCAGACTCGCGCAATTGGTGTCTGACAGATTGTTGGTTGATATTGTTGATAATAAATCCACTAATTGATATTGGAATAATTACCGCAAAAAAGAAAACAATTGCGATTTGTTCAATAATTTTTAGTTTTTTTAGACCATAACTGTATTTTTTCATAATTACTCTTGTGCAAACGGTGTCAACTTGTATCCTACATTAGTCACTGTGTGTAAGTATTTTGGAGATTTTGGAGTTTCCTCAATCTTGTTTCTCAACCCTCCAACGTGAACTCTCAACATTCTGACATCTTCATTACTGTCATACCCCCAAACCTCGTCTAACAAAGTCGCAAGGGTTACAGGATTGTTGAAATGCTGCATTAGGCAGTACAAAATTTCAAACTCTGTCGGAGTTAGTTTAACTCTACGGTTGATTATTATACATTCCAAAGATTCAGGGAATATTTCAATATCTCCGCATTTCAAAACTTCATTTGACAAAGGCGATTCTTCAACATCAACGGAATTACGTCTCAATAAAACTCTGATTCTTAATAGGACTTCCTGAATATCAAACGGTTTTACCAAATAATCATCCGCTCCGCAATCAAATCCAGAAGTTTTATCTTCAATAGTACCTTTTGCTGTCAACATCAAAATCGGCATGTTTAGTTTTGCTTGTCTGATATTTTTGCAAACATCAAAACCATTCATTTTTGGCATCATAACATCAAGCAAAATGATATCATAAGTGTTATTTAAAGCCTTGTTAAGCCCTTCTAAACCATCTTTTGCACTATCTACAAAATATCCGCTGCTTGCTATATCAAATTCTAGTAACTCTCTAATTTCATCATCATCATCAACAATTAAAACACGTTTTTGTACTTCAGCCATACAAATACTCCTTTATTACAGAACAATTGTACAAGACAAGATGGATTTTTTCAATCTAATATAAAAATACTTAATATTTTAAATTTTAAGAGATAGCAAAAAATATTTTTAGCATTTTTATTATAAAATAAGGAAAAGCTAAAGGGATATTTATGAACGGTATAAACAATAATAAAGTAAATTTTACGGCAAGAATAAAGTTTGATAATCTAAACAAAAGCATAGGATGTTGGAAAGATGTCTCAAAAGAACTTCCACACAAAACAAAACAATACCCAAATGATATTCTTACATTGTCAAAATGTCCTGAAGGTTTGGATGTATCTTGTATAAATACAAAAAACGGTGAAGATGCACTAGTGACAATTTTGTCTGACGGGTATGAAAAACTTATAAAAATGAACGAAGACAGTATTATTCACAAGTTCAAAAAAATGCTTTCAATATTTGAATACCGTGACAACGAGTTTGAAAAAGCGAAAAATGCAACAGCTGAATTGCGCAAAAACGGTAACTTAACATCAATAGACAAAGTCGTTGATGACATTTGGGACACTGCGGTAGATAAAGTCCAACTACATAAAGACAACACTATAGCAGGTGATGAAGTCCTAGAATCTGCAAAATTCTATATCTAAAATTTCCACCCACACAAAACTTACAGATACCATTAACTTTTATTAACAAAAATTAATATTCACGCAATTTTTGAATGCGATTTTTGTTTATAAATATGTAGGTTGGAAAAATATTTTAAGGTAGGTAAAGTTATGGGTTTAGGAATTGGTACTTTGGGGAATTATGCAATAAGAATTGCTAGAGTATTTCCTGATGCAGTTTTTGGAACAGGCTCTGATGTTGCAGGAAAAGCAATTAGAGCTCAAAAAGGTTCAATTTGGCAAAAAGGTAAGGCAGGCTTTAAAGCTGTTGAAGATTTGTCAAAATCAGGTTCTTTTTGGACTAGAGCAACAAAAAATTTAGGTAGAATAAAATCTTGTACATTAGCAGGTATCAGAGCCGGTAGCAAAAAAGGTTTATTTGGTAAAATAGCAGGCGGAGCTAAAGGTTTGTTCAAAGGACTTGGCAAAAATATGCCATTTCTTGCCGCAGCCTCAACCGTAATATTTGAGCTTCCAAATATTTGGAAAGCAACAAAAGAACAAGGTATCGGTCAAGGTTTAGCAGAAATCGGAAAAACGGCAACAAGACTAGGAGCAGGTGCAGCATGCGCAGCTATCGGTTCAGCAATTTTACCGGGGATTGGCTCACTTGTTGGTTGGATTGCTGGTGACTGGATTGCAAGCAAAGTTGTAGGCGATTCTTATTCTGTACAAAAAGCCGAAGCTGAAGAAAAAGCTAAACAAGCAGCTCAAGCACAAACTCAAGCAGGGCAAATTCCATTCCAAGGCGGTATGAACACCAACCCAATGGCAAGCAATCCATACAACAATTATGGAATGACTAATCCAATGGAAGATTACTCAAACCCTTATGCCAACGACATAATGATGCAAGGTATGAAATTCAACACAATAGGTTAATAAAAATTTTAAGACAATAAATACATATTTATCCCCTTTTTTAACAGGACTTTGAGGTCAAATTCAGAGTCCTTTTATTTTTATTTACATTAGTTTACAAAACAAGCAATTCCAAAACAAAAAAATACTTTATAAAAATATAGGGGAAATAAAATTTCTACGGGGAAAGGAAAAAGAGAAAATGGGAATTTGGTCTATTGGCGCAAAATTGTTTAGTTATGGCAAACGCGCACTTAATGTAGCACCTGAACTTATTTTAGGAACAGGTTCTGAAAAACTTGGCTCAGCAATGCGCTCAGCTAAGGGTTCTATATTTACAAAAGCTAAAGCAGGAGCTATCGCATTAGAAAAAGATGTTGCGAAAAAAGCTGCTTCAGGCGGATTTTTAAAACGAACTTTGAAAAACTTGATATCAACACCGAAATCATTGCTAAACGGTGCTAAAGTCGGTGCCAGAGCAGCAAAAATCGCAGGCAAAAGTTCTACGCTTGGTGGCTTGAAAGGTATCTTTAAGGCAGCCGGTAAAAAAATGCCATTCATCGGCGCTCTTGTAACTATCGGCTTTGAACTTCCTAATATTATCAAAGCCGGTAAAGATAAAGGGGTCGGTGCAGCGTTAGCAGAAACCGGTAAAGCAGGTGCAAGACTCACCGGAGGTGCAATCGGTGCTGCAATCGGTTCAGCAATATTGCCTGGTATCGGTTCATTTATCGGTTATATGGCAGGTGATATTTTAACAGGTATGGTTGTCGGCAAATCTTATACAGAAGAACAGGAAGAAGCACAAGAGGTTGCTCAAGAAGGTCAAACACAGACTCAACCGACAAAATACTCTGAAGAAGAAATCACTCAATTGAAACAAATTGGTATGAGCGATGAAGAAATTGCGCAAGCTCAAAAAAATGGGTTTACAATGGCAGATATACAACAATTTATTGCTCAAACTCAAGCTCAACAAACTGCACAACCTGATAATACTCAAGTTGCTACAGACACATCAGTTCAAGCTCAGCTTTTGCAACTACAACAAGAAAATGCTCGATTGCAACAACAATTAAACTTGATTCAAGGTTCAGCAGGACAAACTCAAACAGAAACTACACAAGCTCCAGAACAAACTGCTCAAAATAATGATATACCGCTAATTCAAACACCATCAACTTATGGAGTTGGAGGAGGATTAAATTATGGAACAACAACAGCTAATCCATATTCAACAAATCCGTATTCAAGCGATATGTACTATCAACAAACATTTAACGGAGCAGGCGCAACACAGTTTCCTGGAGTAAATCAAGTAAATTATTTCAAATACACAGCATAAATTAAAAATTTAGACTTAATTAATCCGAAGGAGCCGCTTATTAAGCGGCTCCACATTTTTAGCAAACTCCACAAGTTGGAAAATCTCGTACCGTAGTAAAGGTAGTTGATTCAAACAATTGAGTTAATAATCTTTCTATAACTCTTTCTACTGTTTTTACTTCACCTTGTAATTGCTTCAAACTTTCTGCTTTAGTTTCTTGTAATGCGTTTTCAAAAATTTCGTCTTGGTACATAAATTATACTCCTATTAATCTCAACACTTATATATTCGGAATATTTTTTCAAAACTTTAATCTTTTTGAAAAAAAGTGAAACATTTTGTTACAAAGGTTAATCTTTTGTAGAGCTTTAAAATATTTTAAAGTAAAATATTACCATATTTGCAAAAAGGATGTATGAATGTTGAAAGATTTCCAACTTACAAGTTATGATTACTACTCAAACCGTCGTGACATGGAGATTATCTCTTCAATTGTGGATAGTTTGAAAAAAATTTTAGACGAAGACAGCAAACAAGAACAACCACTATTTCTAAAGATTTCTGATAATTTAATCATGAATATTGCAAGAAAAGTTGTTCAAGAAAAAAAACGCACTTTCTTAATTGGGATTACAGGTGAAAGTGCATCAGGAAAAACTGTTTTTGTAGACAACACAATTAAAGCCTGCATCAAAACAAAAACCGAAGGTATCTACACAGTAATTAGATGTGATGATTACTACAAAGATACTTCTAAAGAATTGAAAGAGGCAGGAAGTTACGAAGCTTTATTCAAAACAGGTTTCAGCTTTGATACCCCTGATGCAATCGACCTTAATTTGATGAAAAACCACTTAGTTTCATTGAAAGAAGGACTTACAATAAAATCACCACATTACAATTTTGTAACTTGTGAATCTGACCCAAATGGGGATGAGAAAAAACCTGCAAAAGTTATTTTAACAGAAGGTTTGTATGTTCTAAATGAAGGCGTGAGAGACATCATGGATGTCAAAGTTTATGTATTCACTCCGCTTGAAGTAATTAAAGACAGATGGTACAAACGTGCTGCAGAGCGTGGCAAATCAGGCGAAGCTGCAGATTTGCAATTCGCAGATGTTAATAAAACCGCTCAACAATATATTCGTCCTGCTTACCAAATTTCTGATGCGGTAATTAATGGTATGGTTAGCCAAGAATATATTCAGGTTATTACTGACAAGATTTTCCAAGCATTGAAGGCTATTGAGTTTTAGAAAATAATATAAATCTTTTATAAAAAGGGCGGACAGCTTTGCTGTCCGCCCTCCTTTTTTCTGATGCAAAACTTAAAATGCCCTTTGACATTCTGTACACTGAGGTACAAACTCAATCGGTGCAGCACACCCACAAGGTTCACCTTTTTTAATTTTTACACCATGCAATTTTTCACACTTCGTTAATTTTTGCTTTTTGCATTTTGGAACTTTCACACATTTATTACATTGCCTAAAACCGGTAAACGGATTCAAACTGTTTGGACCTTCATAGGTCCACGCAAAAGCACCTTGAGCAGGAATAGCTAAAAATGCAAATAAAGTAAGCATTGCTAAAAAATTTTTCATAAAAACTCCTTTATCTAAAACTTGGATTACACCTAACGACTACATTATTATTTTAAAAGTTTTAAATAAAATAACCATGCCCAAATGAAGAATAAACATTCACCATTTTATGTAAGAACATTTAGCTAAATTTTTATCTCAAATTAAAAGTATGTCATTTTGAAAAAATTAAAAATCTTGTCAACAAATTGCTAGGTTTAACTTTTATTCTATTTATACCATCCTATTCATCAAGGGTCGATGTGTCATTCTGAACTTGATTCAGAATCTTTTCCATAATCAAGATTAATCAAATATATTTATTGATAACATTATTTTCACGCACTTCGTGCAGGGATGCTTTTGGTAGCAAAAGCACCGCAAAACCACCAACACGCCAACGTTCACATCAAACTAAAAACTCGTATTATAGCCGAATAACTCGTCACTTTCGTTCCTCAAACAAATTCGGTTTTTGTCGTTTACTCGTTTTGTTTGATTGCTCACTTTTGGCTATTGTCGGATTGTTGACCTGTGTGTTTAATTACATGTCATTCTGAAAGCTTAGAAAATTTGTGTGAGTGTACGAACACATAATTTTCTTGCTATTCAGAATCTCTAACTGAACAAGCAACACTTGGTCTAAGTAGGTCAGCATTGCTATGCCGACAGCATAAATTTTATACAATTACCTATTACAACACCAGCTACAAAAAATCCGACTCTGAATAATCAGAATCGGATTTTTTAACTATTTTCAAAAAGCTAAAGACTACTTAGCGATGCTAGCATCATCTAACAAGATAACCTTAACTTCTTCGCCTTGTTTAGCACTGTAGTTCAATCCAGGAGTAACCAAACCTGTAATTAAACCAACACCAGCACCAACAGGAGTACCGATAGCGATACCAGTACCTACTTTGTCTGGGCTAGGGATGAATGAGAAACCAACACCTGCGCCAGTACCAACAGCAGCACCACCAACAGTATACAATGCAACTTTACCAGCTGTCATCCAAGGACCTTCTTTCAAAGCATAATCTTTGTAGAAAGGTTTAGCATTCAAGTCAACAGTTTTTCCGTTTGGAGTAACAACTTTGTTAATTTGAGCGTATACTCTAGCGTTTTTGTTGAACCATTGTGGGTCTTTAATATCTAATACTGAACCGTAGAAGATTGAACCAGCTGGGAACAATACTGTACCTTCGTCAGTTTTAATATCTTCCGGGTTAGTGAATGTTACAGAATCACCTGCAGCATGTAATTTTGATTTGAATTGTTCATTGAAAGCAATTTCCAATACGTTACCTTCTTTGATGATATTTCTCAAGTTAGTAACAGTAACATCGTGGCTAGGAGCTTTCTTAACCATGTTCAAGTGTTCAGTACCAACAACAGTTTCAGTAACGTGTTTGTATTGAGATTTAACAAGGTCTAATCTTTGTCTCAATCTGTATAACAATACAGCAGCTTCAGCTCTTGTTAAGTCATCAGTTGGTCTTAATTCGTTTTCATTAGGATGGTTTACGTAAATACCATAAGATAAAGTTTTAGCGTAAACATCGTTTGCCCAAGCTGGAACAGCTTTAGCATCAGAATATTTTGACAAGATTGAAGAATCAACGTTAGCGTCCATTGTAATATGGCTGATAACTGATTGTGCTTCATCTCTTAACATAGCTCTGTCAGCTTTGAATGTTCCATCCGGATAACCGTATACAAGACCCAATTGTTGAGACCTTGCAATTGGTGCATAGTCTTCTGAAGATTTTTTAACATCTGAGAATTTCAATTTAGTTTTAACTTCTAAATCTTCATTACCCAAAACTTTCAATAATGCTTTAACAAATTCAACTCTTGACATTTTGCCTTCTGGGTTGAAGTTGCTACCAGTCAATGTCATAACAGAATCGCTTACTACACTTGCAATTTCAGGTTGTGCCCAATAGTTTTGAGCAACGTCATCAATACCTTGGTAAGCAAATGCAGGAGCAGCACAAGCGATGAAACCACCTACTAATAAGCTTGCTAAAATTTTTTTCATTTCTACTTCCTCTTTTCTTACAGTAAAACTTTTACGTTTATATTATAATATAATAGAAAAGAAATGTAAATAGTTTTTGGCATGCCCAAAAATAACCCCAAATAAGGAGAAATAGAAAATGAGGAATTTAGCACAGACTAAGATTGTATCAACACTTGGACCGGCTTCAACTTCTGAAGAAATGATTAGAAAGTTGTACCGTGCAGGTGTTACCATGTTTAGATTGAACTCTTCACACGGAGACATGGAAACTCACCAAAAAACTTTGGATACAATCCGTAAGATTGAAAAAGAAGAACACACAATTATCCCTGTACTTTTAGACTTGCAAGGTCCAAAAATCAGAGTTGGTCAATTTGATGAACCAATTCCTGTTACAGCAGGCGAAACTTTGAAATTCAGGCACCAAGACAAATACGAAAACGATATTATCCCTGTTGATTACAAAGGCATCGCAGAAGACGTTAAATCTGGTGACAAAATTCTTATCGATGATGGTAAAATCCAACTTACTGTTGAAAAATCAGAAGACAAAATCGTTTACGCTAAAGTTTTGACAACTGGCGTAATTAAACCAAGAAAAGGTTTGAACCTTCCTGGCGGAACAGCAAGTTTGAACATCTTAACTGAAAGAGATAAGAAGTTTGTAGATTTTGCTCTTCATAACGATATTGATTACTTGGGTCTATCTTTCGTTAGAAATAAAGAAGATTTGCAATTGTTGAGAGGAATTTTGAACGAACACAATTCAAGATTGAGAATTATTTCCAAAATCGAAAAACCTCAAGCTTTGGATAATATTGATGATATCATCGCAAATTCTGACGGTATAATGGTAGCTAGAGGCGACTTGGGTATTGAAACTCCAATTCAACAACTTCCAATCGTTCAAAAAACTATCATCAAAAAAGTTAATGCAGCAAGAAAACCTGTTATCGTTGCAACTCAAATGTTAGAAAGTATGATTGAAAACCCAATGCCAACAAGAGCTGAAGCATCTGACGTTGCTAACGCTATTTTGGATGGTGCTGATGCAGTTATGTTATCAGGTGAAACTGCTGCCGGCAAATACCCTGTTGAAGCAGTTACAATCATGAAGAAAATCGCAGAAGATATCAACAACAGCGAATTGATGAGAAAGAACAAATTTCCTAAAGAAATGAACACTGAAGGTAATCCAATCCCTATGTCAATCGCTTTATCTGTAGCAGATGCTCTTAAAAACTTGCCAAGAGCAAAAGGTATCATTGCTTTGACAGCTACAGGTTACACAACAGCATTGATTTCTGAATGCAGACCATCTGTTCCGATTTACTCAATCTGCGCAGACTTCAAAGTTGGCAGATTTATGCAATTGATGAACAGTGTATATTCAGTAAAACTAGACAAAAACAACATTCAAATCGACAAAGAATCTTTGCTTGAATTGAACGAATTCCTAGTTAATAACTTGAATATGGAAAAAGGTGACAATGTAATTATCACAGGTTCTGTACCTCATTTGATGTCAGGTGAATCTACAAACTTCATGAAAATCCACACTGTTATCTAGTTTTCAGATTAAATAAGAGTAAACGGCGATTTGCAAAGCAAGTCGCCGTTTTTATATTAAAATGCAGAAATAAGTCTATTTCCTTTTGTTATTAAAATTTTCAGGATGAGCCGAATTTGACAAGATAATTTCATAATATTCATTTTTGTCAATATTCACACCCATTGTATTTATATCACAAAATTTCTTTTTCTTTTTATTCAATAATTTTTTATAATCTTGACCCATAGGTGAATATTAGCATGAATAAATGAACATGCAAATGGGATGTTTTAAAAGCGCTAGAGGGCAAGATGGCGAGATGTCAGCCTCTTTAACGCTATTTTGATGGATGAGAAACACCTTGGTCAAAAATGTCCTCCCCTTGTGGGAGGACCGAAATCTAAGATTTCGAGGTGGGGGACATGACCTATGTGTTGTGGATTACCACGTCACTCCGTTAAGACTTATGCGACATTTGCAAGTAAACTTTCCTC
>DHMN01000053.1:0-5494 GCA_002405805.1 Cyanobacteria bacterium UBA4641
CCAGCACGTCTTGGCGAGAGCTGCGTTGAGTATTGTGAGCAGAGGCTGAAAGTTGGGGCTTTCAGCCCCAACTGCAATGCCGTTTAATGCGAACAAAATAGGTCGAGCCACCAATAATCCAAGACTAGTTCGGAATCCTTTCAATAATCAGGATTCATCAATAGTAACATTTGCTAAATTATTAATTGGAAAAGATTCTGAATCAAGTTCAGAATGACATAGACCTATTTGTTTTATTAATAATGTAGGGTGGGCTTAGCCCACCTGTAAATTTAACAAATTTTCTAAGCTTTCAGAATAAACCAATGTTTGTCGACATAGCAATGCCGACCCACTCTAGTTCTTAGAACCTGACCTCTACCAAACTACAACTTACGCAGACAATGTAAAGATTTCGTAGATTTCCTCGTCTGAAAGTTCTGTAATAATCTTTTCGCCTTCGTATACAGCCAAATCTGCAAGCTCTTTCTTAGACTTCAACATTTCATCTATCTTTTCTTCAAAAGTTCCGAGCGTAATCATTCTGTGAACCATTACGTTTTTATCTTGACCGATACGATATGTTCTATCTGTTGCTTGGTCTTCAACCGCAGGGTTCCACCACAAATCGTAGTGGATAACATTTGTTGCACTTGTCAAGTTCAAACCTGTACCTCCGGCTTTCAATGACAGAATCATAACTTTTGCCTCAGGGTCAGTTTGGAATCTTTCAATCAACTCTTCCCTTTGAGGTACTGTCAAGCTGCCGTGGAAGAACAATGGGTCCGTACCGCACTCTTGATTGATAACTTTGCACAAGATATCGCCCATTTCCTTGTATTGAGTGAAAATAAGAGTCTTTTCGCCGTTATCAATAATACTTTGTACAAGGTCGATACATTTTTCCATCTTACCTGACAATTCTCTGCCCATTTCGCCTGATTTCAAGAACTGATATGGGTGGTTACAAATTTGTTTAAGCGCAGTAATAAGCTTGAAGATATTGCCACGTCTGTTTACACCTGTAAAACCACTGATTTTTGTCATCATTTCGTTTAATGTTTTTTCGTAAAGAACAGCTTGAACCTTTGACAAGTAGCAGTATTCGTTTAGAACCATCTTTTCCGGCAAATCAGAAATTACGTGTTTGTCAGTTTTCAAACGTCTCAATACAAATGGAGAAATTGACATTCTCAACTTGTTAGCCCTTGAATGTTCTTTAAAACGTTCAATAGGGATTGCATAACTCTTTTGAAATTCGCGAAGTGAACCCAAGTACCCTTTATTAATAAAGTCAAAAATACTCCAAAGTTCTGTCAATCTGTTTTCTACAGGAGTACCTGTCATAGCGACCTTGACATCTGCCTTCAACATCTTGATAGCAAGAGTTTGAGCAGTATCAGGGTTTTTGATATTTTGAGCCTCATCAACGATAATCATGCTCCAAGCGTGTTTTTTAAGCTCTTCAACATCAATTCTCATGATTGCATAAGTTGTCAAAATTACATCATGATTAACATCAAGTTGTCTATCCGGTCCGTGATAAATAACTGCATCAAGATTTGGCGCAAACAACTGCAACTCTTTCATCCAGTTACCCATCAATGTTGTCGGACAAATAACAAGGACAGGCTTTTTAAGTTTATTTTCTTCTTTCATTTTCAAAATCAAACTGATAACCTGAATAGTTTTACCTAACCCCATATCATCTGCCATACAAGCACCGAAACCTTTTGAAACATTTGTCCACAACCATTTCAAACCGATTTCCTGATATGGTCTCAATTCGCCTTTCAATGTTTTTGGAACAGTCATTTCTACAGGTTTTGTAAAGTCAGCAATAACCCTTGCAAATGCTGCATCATAGTCAAAATCATATTGGTCAAGTTGTCCTGATAATGACGCATGGATAAGTTCCATTCTTGACATTGATTTAAGGTTAGATTTAGCAATTTGTTCAAAAATCTTTTTGCTTTCTTCTTGGTCAATCAAAACATATTTATTTTTGTATTTGATTAAGCCGTTATTATTTTCAAGCAATTTTTTGTATTCTTCGATAGAAATCTTCTCATTACCGATTGAAATTTCATAAGAAAATTCCAAAATATCATCCAAAGAAATTTTTGAAGACGGAACATTATTATTAATCAAGTCAGCCAAATCATCAGCCCTTGACTCTTTAACCTTGGCATTGATAGATGCACGAGGAATAATAATATTGTTCAATTCTTCAGGCAAAATAACCTCAATTTGAGCTTTTTGAAGGTAGTATGCAGTTTGAGTGATAATTTTATATACTTCATTCAAGTTCAAATCAAGATATAACTTGTCTTCATTATCAAATAACTGCTCAAGTTCAGGCATATAGCGCAAAGCGTAATTCAATTGTTTTTCTACGATTCTTGAAATATCAGATGCTTTTGCTCCAAAAACTTCTTCATCTGTATAAAGTTTGTCAATCAAAACGCTTTCATTGGTTTTGCGGTTTTTAATATGAACTTTTAATCGGAACAACTCATCTTCAACTTTTTCAATCTTGAAGAACGGAATAACATCATATTTGCCCAAATAAAGTTCATCAAACCACTGCGCAAAGCTTTCCGCGATATCTTTACCTTTTAGAACCGCTCTCTGTTCCAAATCTTTCAACAAATATGTACCTGATTTAACATCTTTAAATCTGTACATTTTGATACCCAAGAACTTATAAATAACATAGTTCAAATAAGTATAAATAAATTCGTAAACAAAATCTTTTGGTTTTTCACCTTCAATGAACAAATCTTCAGGCATACATTCTTCAAACATGTTCACGATTCTAGCCATTTTTTGATTATTAATAATCGGTTCGTAAACAATGCGGAACATTTGGTTGTAACGTTTTACGGTCGGAATGAAATATAATTTTTCAATTAACTTCATTACAAAATAAGTCAACTTGTTCAAATAAATGAATGTCGGTGTCAAATCAGCAAGGTCAACAACATTGCCAAATCCGCCAAAATAATCCATTACCAAATCCCAAGCCATAAAATAACCGACTTGGTCTTTGAAAACTTCTGATTTAAAACGGAACAATGAACCTTTAGATTTTAAATAATATTGAAAATTGTTTGTCGGAGTAACAAAGAATGATAGATTTTGACCGTGAATACTTTTTGTTGGACGATTTATTAAATAGAAATTTGTGTTACGAGTAGGCGCGTTTGGGCTTAAAAATACCCCGGCAAACTCATCTTCTATAATTTGATAAATCATACTCAATGTATAGCGAAAATCTTTGTTTTTAAAATTTTCAGGGTTTTCGCTCAAATTGAAAAACAATTCATCTACATTATTTTTTTTAAACGAAAAATCAATATCTAAATCTTCAATCTTATTACTCATATTTTTCCTTTACTTCAAAAGTGGATAAAAATAAGAATTAAAGGAAATAAGTCCGCAATACAATATCTTGAACTTATTTCCTTACCTTATTTTCTTACTTAATTAATGATTTGCCTGTCATTTCAGCAGGTTGTTTAATTCCTAACAATTGCAAAATTGTTGGAGCAACATCACACAATGCGCCTGAATCTCTCAATTCAGTACCTTTAGGAGCATTGATTACAACAAACGGAACTTCATTTGTTGTGTGTGCTGTTTCAGGAGCGTGTGTAGCCTCATCATACATAACTTCGGCATTACCGTGGTCTGCTGTCAACAACATAATAACGTCGTTTTCTTTACATGCATCAGCAATTTTACCAACACATTCATCAACAACATGGCATGCTTTTGTAGCTGCTTCAAGAACACCTGTGTGACCTACCATATCAGGATTTGCAAAGTTTACTAAAACGAATTGGTATTCAGGATTTTTAACTGCACCCAAAACATTTTCACAAACTTCTGCAGCACTCATCTCAGGTTGCATATCATAAGTTGCAACTTTTGGAGACGGAACAAGAACTCTTGTTTCGTGAGGTTGCGGTTGGTCAATACCACCGTTGAAGAAGAACGTTACGTGAGCATATTTTTCAGTTTCAGCTGTTCTGAATTGGTGAATACCATTTGCCTCCAAAACATCGCCCAAAATATTCACTAATTTTTCTTTAGGGAATGCAACAGGGTATGTGAAAGTTGCCTCATAACTTGTCATTGTTGTGTACAAGATATTTTTAAGAACTTTCTTTCTTTTGAATCCGTCAAAATCAGCGAAGTTAATAGCCTTAGTGATTTCTCTTGCTCTATCAGGACGGAAATTGATGAAGATAATAGAATCATTGTCATGGATTCTTGATTCTTCACCACCGATTACTGTAGGCAATACGAACTCGTCATTTTCACCTTTTGCATAAGATTGTTTAACACCTTCAATAGCAGATGATGCGTGTTCGCCTTCACCAAACAATAAAGCGTTATAACCTTTTTCAACTCTATCCCAACGGTTGTCTCTGTCCATAATATAGTAACGACCGATGATAGTTGCAACAGGAGGAAGATTGTACTTTTTAAGTTCATCTTCTACAACTTGCAAAAATTCACAAGCGCTTTGAGGTGGAGTGTCACGACCATCCAAAAATGCGTGTACATAAACTTTTTTCAAACCGTTTTCTGCAGCCATTTTAATTAATGCTAACAAGTGGTCTAATGATGAGTGAACACCGCCTGTTGAAACAAGTCCGTAAATATGTAATGCTGAATTGTTTTTCTTAGCATGTTCCATAGCAGCCAAAAATCTTTCATTTTTGAAGAATGAACCATCTTTGATTGCATTATTAATCTTAGACAAATCTTGATAAACGATTCTGCCGGCACCTAAGTTAAGGTGTCCAACTTCCGAATTACCCATTTGACCTGCAGGAAGACCTACAAATTCGCCATCTGCTCTCAAGTGCATAAATGGGTCATCTTTTTCTAATTCCATAACATGAACAGGATGAGCAAGTTTAGTTGCATCATATTTTTCAGAACCTTTTGAGATTCCCCAACCGTCCATTATACATAGCAAAACTCTTTTAGCCATTTTTAATCCCTTCTTTCTAGCAATATGCTAGCGAAATATTAGCAAAAACATGTTTTTTTTTCAATAGCAAGGAATATTTAACACCATTTGCCCAAAAGCCCACTCATTCTAGCCAGAATCTCAGGTTGTCTCTCCTGAAGGGAAAGACCGGAATTGTATTTGAGAGGCACTCGAAAAACTACAATTCCGAGTGATGGTTCTGACAATACAATCAACATTCAATTGCGCCGAACACCCCTCACCCTAGCCCTCTCCCCCGGAGAGGGTAGCAATAAAATATCTAATCGGACACTGTCATTTTGAAAGGATTAAAAATCAAGGAGCGTAGCGACGTAGATTTTATCCTATTCAGAATCTATCAATGCTGATTTTAAAAAGAATAACATGTCACCCTGAATTTATTTCAGGGTCTCTAATTGAACGAAAAGGTCTATTGACTATTGTGTTCTATTTGAGATGCTGAAACACCAAGTAGGAACAGAAGATTACGTTTCGCTTTAGCTCAAC
>DHMN01000053.1:5565-42903 GCA_002405805.1 Cyanobacteria bacterium UBA4641
ATTCTAGTCAGTTCAGCATGACTGAAATCAAATGGATAGACCCTGAATCAGCTCAGCCTGCGCCCACATACAGACTCACTCATTTCGCTCTAGCTCAATGGTTCGCTTTGTAAAGTTCAGGGTGACTGTTAAATTTTTATAAATCCAATTACGCCCAAGGGTTGATTAAAAACTTGATGGCTTTGCCTGCAATGTGCTGTTCCATCGCGTATTCAACTTTCTCTAGCGGTAATGTGTCAGTAATGAGTTTTTCAACCTCGACATCGCCTGATTCAATGTATTTCAACGCCTCTCTAAAATATTTTGGCGTATGGTGAAAAACGCTCATCATTTTGATATCGCCATAGTGCATTTTTGTGGTGTCAAAAGTAACTTTTGAACCTGATTTACAACCTCCAAAAAAGTGTACCGTGCCCCCAGGGCGCACACAATCAAAAATTTGTTCCCAAATTTCAGGCAAACCGACACATTCCACCGCAACGTCAAGCCCTTTGTTTTCCGCTGAAAACTCCTTGAAAATCTTCACTGGATTTGGATATTTTTTCAAATCAATAATTTCATCCGCATGCGCAAAATCTTCTGCAGCCTTGAGTTTCATCGGATTACGTCCACCAACGATTACCCTTGCACCCATAAGTTTTGCAATACGCGCAAACATCAAGCCAATCGGTCCGATACCAATAATTCCGACACTGTCACCCTCTTTTATTCCGGTACGCATCGCACCATGAACAACATTTGCCAAAGGTTCGCAGAACGCTGCACGCTCAAAACTCAAGTCAGGCGGTAAAATAAGCATATTTTTCTTCACGATTCTTGCAGGAACGGTTATATATTGCGCATAAGCTCCGTTTAGCAAATTCAAATTTTCACAAAGGTTGTATTCTTCTTTTTTGCAATAAAAACACTCTCCACATGGTGCAGAATTTGCCGCAACCACACGGTCTCCGACCTTGAAACCTTCAACATTACGACCTACACGGTCAATAATTCCTGAAAATTCATGTCCGAACCCTGACGGAATTTCTTTAATCAAAACAGGATGTCCGCGCCTAAAAGTTTTGACATCCGTACCGCAAGTCAAAGCTGCCATTACTTTTACGACAACTTCGCCCTCTTCAGGCGGTTTTACCATTACATTTTCAAATCTGATATCTTTTGGTCCGTAATACTGTATTGCTTTCATTTTAAACCCTTATTAATTAATTTTGATATATGCTTTCAAAATTTTGTTTTCAATTGTGTCATTGATTGCTTTTTGAACTTTTTCAAGCGGATAATCCGTTGAAAGCCCTTTTACCTTGACTTTTTTGTCTTTCAACAATTCAAGAGAATCCTTCAAATCCGCAGGTGATGGTGAATAGCTGCCAAGAACTGTTAATTCTCTATAATAAATTTCATTGTTCGCATAGCCGAAATTTTGCGGAGTGCTTGAAAATACCAAGATTTTGCCACCATCACGAACATATTTTAGCGCAGTATCAATAGCCTTGTCTGAGCCTGATGTCATAAAAACACAATCAACTTTGATACTTTCGCACATTTCAAGTACGTTAAAAGCCTCAATGCCAAGATTTTTTAACAACTCGATTCGTGAGGAAATTAAATCACATCCGATTACGTTCATCCCAAAAGCCTTTAGAGCTTGCGCCATCAAAATTCCGATTGAACCCAATCCGATAACCAAAACGGATGAATTTTGAGCAAGTTTTGCACGCTTAACCGCACGAATACAACAGCCTAGCGGTTCGTAAAATGATGCCTCTTCGCAAGTAAGATTTTCAGGTTTTAAATAAGCAACATTTTTCAAATGTTCATCTGATACAAAAACGCGCTCACTAAATCCCCCCGGACGAATGTTTGTCTCTTTGAAATGACGGCACATTGAGACATTTCCATTTTTGCAATACTCACATTTTCCACAAGGAATATGGTGCGATGTAACGATGATATCATCTTTTTTGAAACTTGTATCAGAATCGATATCGACGATTTGCGCAACGATTTCGTGCCCCAAAACTGTTCCGTTTTTCACAAGATGTTGTCTTAATTTAACGATATCAGAACCGCAAAGTCCACAACCAAGAACCTTTACTATTGCACCTTTGCGACTATCAAGAGTTTCATCTTCTCTATTTTTAACAACCAAAATATTATTTTCGATTTCAGCAGCTTTCATTTCAAACTTCCTCCACCAAAATCTTACCACAAAAGGGAGTTTAATAAAATTCACATGCCGTCATAAAGGAATGACTTATTTTAAATTAAAATGTAACTAATTACTTGACATGTACAATTACAAGGATGTTTTTACCAAACCAAAAAAGAGGCGGACCGTATGGTCCGCCTCTTTTCTTATGAATAATCTATCATTATTCTGCCTTTTTAGGCTTTGCATCTTCCAACATTTGATTTTTCTTAGAAGTAGCTTGAGCTTCTGTTGGATATGGTCCTGCAAGTTCTTCTTTCTTATCATTAACAACATACCATCTGTGAGTTGTTCTGTCGTATTCAACATGAGCACCATATTTACCGTTACGCCCACCACCTTTTGCAGGTAGTTTCATGATTCTTTCTCTAGCATTGTCTGCAAGTTTGTATTTCTTGCCATCAATCTCAAGTTCTGTCGGCAATGATACCTTTTTATCTCTTGAGTTTGCTTTACCGTCGCCGTTTGTATCCACATAGGCAATTCTGTTGTCTTCTTTGCCTAATTCTTTTTGGATTTTTCTACGGTCTGCCTCGCTTGGAGTTTTGCCATCATCTGAGACATAACCGTGAGATGTATACCAAGTGCCTTCTCTCAATGGCATTCTAGGCAACTCTGTACGAATGTGTTCAACCTTAGGGTCATCAATTACATCCAAATTAGGTTTTTCAGGTTCTTCCGGTGGTGTTGGTGGAGTTGGAGGGTCAACCGGTTTTTGTTCTTGAATTTTACCAATAGCATCTTTAGTTTTACCCAATTGATTAAATGCGGCTAATAACTCTTCTGTATTGGCTTTGGTAGAGTCTTCACCAATAGATGCCTTAATTACTGCAGCTTTAATTGCATTATCTACGCCCTTGTCGCCTGTTATATCCATTTGTTGGATTTTATTAACAATAGCTTGGTTGTCTTTGCCTTTGATAACTTTCAAGTCATTCAATGCAGCCTCAACTGTGGCACCGTTGAATGCATCTTCGGTTTGACCTTTAGTCAACAAGAATGCTGTAACACCTGCTAGGGCTGGAGCGGCTAATTGACCAACAACAGGAATTTTAGCACATGCCTCGGCAACTACGCTAACTGCAGCATCGCCACCTTTTGCCTCATAGTATTTTCTAAATTCTTCACCGTTAGATGCAAGCCATTTAACTTCACCTTGAACAGTTTCACCTTGAGCAGTAGCGGATGCCTCTGCCACCTTGTGACTGTGAGATTTAGTCAAGACTGAGCCAAGAGCTGTCGCCGCAGCTGTAATACCTGCAGCTTTTAATTTAGTACCTAAACCGCTTTCTCGACCAAAACCAAAAGCTTTTAATGTACTTTTTACTTCGCCTTTTGATACACCAAGTTGTTTTGCTGCAATCTTAACTTCATCCAAATTACCGTTTGCATCATCACCTGTTATATGCATTAAAGCTTTCTGTGCAGCAGCAGTATTAACGGTTTCCTTGCCATCTTTAGTTTGGAAAATTTCAGTCCATTCTCCAAAATTTTCTTTTGCTCTAGCTAGTTTTTCAGGACTACCGCTAGCTTCAGCTTCTTTAATTTGAGCTTCCGCATAATCTTGCATTTTCATCAAGGTTTTAATATTACCTTCATTCAAGACAATACCATTTTTATCTCCGGCAGCTTTTGCTTCATCCTTGGACATGTAAACTGTAGCATTTGTTTTGTCAGATACATTATCATAGTTCTTTTCATTATGTTTTGCAGCTTTTCTGATACCTCTGCTAGCTCTGCCGCTTGTAGCCGAATATTCAGCCTTTGTTGCTACATAATCATTTGCAGACTGTCTTGCATTTGCTGTAGCGACTTCAAAGTTAGCTTTTGCTTGTTTAATTCTTTCAGCATCGCCGGATTTTTTAGCTTGGATATACTCTTTTTCAGCTTGTTTTAAAGCTTTTTTATTAGCTTTCATTTCAGCTTTATCTTGTTTTACATCAGCTTTTGTTTTTCCGCCAAAAGTATCTGCAACTGTTTTCTTATCACGATAACCTTGCATATCTTTAACATCATCTTTTGTCGGTACATCATTTTTAGCTTTTACAGAAACAGTGCCATCATCAGATGAATGAATAAACAAATCTGTATTTGGCAATTTGCCATCATCACCTTTAGCACCTTGCAAAAGCTCACCAATTTTTGCGGTATACTGCTTTATTTTTTCTAAATCTTGCGGCTTATTCCTATCAAGTTTTTGAATAGCCTGTTGATAATCCGCAATCGTTCTAAGTTGCACTTCTCCACTCATTTTCTTCATCCTTTCTTTTCTTATAGAAAACTTGTATTATATTTCACTATGTTTTAATAAACGTTTTTTCTTGCTGAAAATTTACAAAAAATATTTACTTTGTATATACTTTTTATCTACATTCCATATATAATTGGTTTTTAGCTAATTAAGAAATGTTAAGCTACTATCAAACTGGTTTGCCTCTTGGTGTCTTGTACAGCATCTGTTATTGAATCCTTTCTACAAAACATGCGTAACTATCTTTTACTGTTCAATATATCGACATACGCGCCCCTGAACTTTAACAATCATGCGAAAAAACATGAGCCAAACATGCAAAACGATTGATTTTATTGGGTTTGAGTACGTTACAAAAGTTAATAATTGGATGTATGATTGCAAATTGGTCTATGCGCATGGGAAATAGCGATATTTGCATGGGATTACTACGTCACTCCGTGAAGGCTATTGTTTCATTTGTCCAATACCACTTAATGACGTGAATATACAAAGTTGTCACCCTGAACTCGTTTCAGGGTCTCTAATATTGCAAATTTTATATAAGACTAATATGTTTTATTTGAGATGCTGAAACAAGTTCAGCATGACTATTAGGGTTTTACAAAAACATGTCATTCTGAAAGGATTAAAAATCAAGGAGCGTAGCGACGTAGATTTTATCCTATTCAGTATCTATCAATGTTGATTTTGTTGTCGGCTTGGTAAAGCCGACCTACAATTTCAAATAGCCTGCCATCCTGACATCTTGCCTTCCTGCCCTCTGTAGCCCCTACACCTAGACTTACTCTGCGCATTATGCTAAAATCGGCGTATGGACACGATTGTTGAAAAATTAAAAGAATTTGGGTTCAATTCGTACGAGGCGAAGGTTTATATCGCCTTACTCAAAAAATACCCCTCAACAGGCTATGAGGTATCTCAAAATGCAGATATTCCGCAATCTCGTGCCTATGACGCGCTAAAATCACTTGAGTCTGAAAGTATTGTCTATTCAACAAAAGAAAAACCGCAAAGGTACAGTCCGATTTCTCCGCGCGAACTTACTCAAAGGTTCAAACGCCGTGTTAATTCATCAATAGACTTTTTAGAGAAAAAACTGCCTAATGTCAAAGAAGATTACAACGAGCCAATCCACTCAATAAACGGTGTAGAGACAATTTTAGACAAGATTAAAGAAGTCATCAAAAACACAAAAGAAACCCTTTATATGGAGCTTTGGGCAAACGATTACAAACTGCTAGAAGGCTTGATATCTGACGCTTACGACAGGGGTGTCGATATAAAAATAGTCGGATATGACAATTTTAAATCCATTTATGGACTTGTATACAGGCACGAAGGCGCAAAGGAAATCGAACGCTACACAGGCAGCAGAATGGTTTACATCCTAGCGGACAACAAAGAATCTGTCTTTGGGCGCATTGAGTCAAAAGTCGTTTGGACTCAGAATGAAGACATCGCGTTTTTGATAAAAGAATTTATTGTTCACGATATGTATTTGTTAGATGTATATGAAAGATTTCCTGAGCAATTGCGGTACTTTTACGGTGCAGGGTTCAAAAAACTTAAAGACAAAATCCTTGATAAAAAATCAGGTTACAATATACATTAAAAAAGAGGAAGATTGTTCTTCCTCTTTTGTGTATTTCAAATTTTAGCTAAGGCTAATAAGTTCAAATTAAGACCCTGTAATAGTTTTGAATTATTCCTTGATTTCAACTTCTTCTGAAGAATCATCGTCGTTGTTTTCGTCTTGAGACTCTTCTTCACTGTCTTCAGAATTTTCATCTTCTGAGTCATTTTCATCAGACTCTTCATCTTTACTTTCGTCTTCTGAATCTTCTTCATCTGAACCTTCTTCAGTTTCATCAGTTTCAGAATCTTCATCTTCTTCCGCTGCTTTTGCCTCATCTTCTGCTTTTAGAGCCTCTTCAATTTCTTTTTCGTCTTTCGCTCTAATTACAGGGATAGAAAGCATCAATGCCATTTGGTCGCCCTCTTGGTCAAAGTTTAATTCTAAAGCATCCTTGTCCATTTCAACGTATTTTGATAAAAGTTCAACAAGCTCTTTTCTCATACGTTGCAAAAGTTCAGGAGTAAGATTTGTTCTATCTTGCATCAAAACAACACGTAATCTGTTGCAAGCAACATTTTTCGCGCTTTCTTCTTCAGATTCGGTTTGTTTAAACAAGCTTAGAACTTTATTGCATAATTCTTTTAAAATATTTTCGCTCATCTTACTTCTCCTTACCTACAAGGTGTGAGAAGAATTTCTTAACCTTGCCCATCAATGAGTTGTCTTCTTCAAGGTTCAAGAACGGAACTTCTTCGCCCATAATTCTATGTGCTACGTTTCTATAAGCTTGACCTGCTAATGAATTTTCGTCATTAACAATAGGTTCACCTTTGTTAGTTGATGTGATGATGCCTGTATCTTCAGGGATAATACCAATCAAGTCAGCTGAAAGAATTTCGACAACATCTTCAACGCTCATCATATCGTTTGATTTAATCAAATTAGGTCTTACTCTGTTTAACAACAATTTGTAAGATTCGATTTCTTCTTTTGCCTCCAACAAACCGATAATTCTATCAGCATCACGGACAGCAGACATTTCAGGAGTTGTAACAACAATTGCCTCAGTTGCCCCTGCTACTGCGTTTTGGAAACCTTGTTCAATACCTGCAGGGCAGTCTACCAAGATAAAATCAAAATCTTTTTTCAACTGTTCGCAAATATCTTTCAATTGTTCTTCTGTGATTGCGGTTTTATCTCTTGTTTGAGCAGCTGCCAACAAGCAAAGGTTTGGATTTTTCTTATCTTTTACAAGTGCTTGTTTCAATTTGCAACGTTTTTCAACAACATCAACAATTGTATAAACAATTCTGTTTTCCAAGCCCAAAAGCAGGTCTAAGTTTCTCAAACCAAGGTCTGTATCAATCATAACAACCTTGTTACCTGCTCTGGCAAGAGCTGTACCGATATTGGCGTTAGTTGTAGTTTTACCGACACCGCCCTTTCCGGATGTAATTACTATTACTCTACCAGTCATTTATATCTCCTTAATTTTCTTCATGTATTTTTCTGATAACGATACTGCCTTTATATGTGAATGCCTCTTCAGGAACATATTCACTTGATTTTTGAATATATGGCAAATTAACTGTATCAGGTCTTCTTGCAAAAACTTCACCAATTCTGATTTGAACAGGGTTAAGTTTTAGTGCACGAATTTTTGCATAATTGTTGCCGTCAGAACCTGCATGAGCGATACCGCCTAGGATACCCCAAACTGTGATATCACCTTTTGCGATAATTTCTGCCCCAGGGTTTACATCACCGATAACCAAGATGTTACCGTCTGATGAAATGCTTTGTCCTGAACGGATTGTTTTTCTTAAATATAATGTAGGAAGAGATTCTGCCGCATTTTTCTTTGCAGAAATTTCTTCATCTGTTTCTTCCTTAGATTCTTGAGCAACGATTTGCTCTGCAATAGCGTCATTGTGACGAATTATCGGAGTAATTTCTTTTTCGTCAGAGTCTTTATCTTCTACAGGTTGTTCTGTTTTTGGTTCTGACACTTTTGTATCTGCCTCAATCTCTTCTTTTTCAGTTTCTTTTGTTTCTTGGTTATCTTCTGATTTAGTTTCAGACTGACCATCTTCTCCAAAAATATTATCTAATGCGTTAGAAACCTCTGGAGTTGGTTCTTGAGATTCAAAAGCAGGAGCTTCAACCTGAGTTGTAAATTCAGAAATTTTAATATCCAATTCTGTAGCTGATTCAAGAGTTGTTGCTGAACTTGTGCTGATAAAAGCAAGTTGAGATTCCATCAGTTCAACAAGAGTTTTGATACTTGTTAATTCTGATGTGGATAAATCAACAGAACCCAATTTCAAACAAATATGTTTTCCTTTAGATTCAGGCATATCCAAAACTCTTGAAAGTTCATAAATAATTTCAGAAGTTTTTCTCGCAGAAGTCAAATCAACGATAAAACCATTCTCAATATATCCCTTATCCATTTTTCCCTTTCCAAAAAATTCACTTACATGGATAAGTTACACGAAACAATTCATGACTTCAATATTTTGTAATCAATTATTACGTTATGCCAAGAATGAGCTATCACTAACACGTTTATTTATTATTTTTTGTCCGAGTTCATCTTTAGTAATTTTGCCATCACCGTTGGTATCTAACCCTTTGTTAGATGCGTAATAACGGTCTCCTGCACTGGCAACAACCGATTGTTTTGCCCTTGCTGGTAAAAATACCAAGGCATACAAATCACCTGCCGATAAAGTTGCATTATCAGGATATCCTGCAGCTTTTTTATTCATTTGAATGCATTTTTCAACATAGTCTAACTGCTGTATAGGACTCATTGCAGCAAGAGCAGCCGTAGTAGTGCCCATAGCTTTTGCAGTTGATTCCATAAATTGAATTAAGCCTGTTGCTGAACTACTTTTATTTTTAGCCTTTGCATTAATTCCTGATTCAGCATTCATCAAGCCCAGTAAATCTTTATAATTACAATGCAGACGTTGCGCAATTTGTTTAACTTTATTTAAAAATTCCGCTCCATAACCATTGCCTTTCAAGTTTACCTTTGCCTCAGGACCTGAAACTGTCGAATATGGACTTGTAGAGAATGTATTATTGAAATTGATAGTAGGAAATGTAAATGTCGGCGCAGGAATATATTTCATGTTGCTCATAACTTTTTGCAACCCTGACATATAAGAATCCATCAAACTTCCGCCTGACATATTTGCATAATTCGGAACTGACGGCATACTAACGCCTGTCATATTCATATTTGTCGGCAATGTCGTTGGTGTTGGAACAGTCGGCATTGTTGGCATAGTCATTGGGATATTAGTCGGCATAGGCATCATTGTAGGCTGTGAGCAAGAAAACAACGACATACCCATCATCGCCGCATAATTAGGCGCAGGAGGCATCATTGAAAGCCCCATCATAGGCATATTATAGGTTTTGATATTTATGACGTGTTTTTCAAACATTGCGCGCTATAATTCCTGATTAATATCCATCTGTATATATAAACGTAAAAAGTATACACAAATTGCATACTTTTTACTCTATGTAAACAAATATTAATATTTTTAATAATTTGATTTATAGTATTGATTATGCTTATTATATAAATATATAAGAAGGGGAAAAAGGTCATATAATAATGTTCAGCGTAACTAAAACACACGAAATTACAGTCGACGTCGTTATTTTGACGATTAAAAATGATAACATTCAAGTATTGCTTGTTAAACGTACGACAGAACCGTTCAAAGGCAAATGGGCAATCCCCGGAGGTTATATCCGATTGTCAGAAAACTTGGATGAAGCTGCTTTAAGGGTTTTGAAAGAAAAAACAGCAGTAGATAATATCTATCTTGAACAGCTTTATACATTCGGCGACCCACTCCGTCACCCTAACGCTCGTGTTATTACCTGTGCATATTTCGCCTTAGTGCGTTCCGAAGATATCAAAATCGTTTCAACCCCAGAACTTGGATGGCACAAAATTAACGATTTACCTGCTTTGGCTTATGACCACAAAGAAATTATTCAGTATTCCCTAAAAAGAACAAGAGAAAGATTGGAACTTTGCCCTGTTGCTTACCAACTTTTGCCTGAAAAATTTACACTTACCGAAATGCAAAAAGCTTATGAACTTATTATGGGCAAAAAGTTAGATAAACGTAATTTTAGAAAAAAAGCACTTGCAACTGACGGCTTGATTGAACTAGAGGAATATACAAAATCATCCTCAAAACGTCCTGCAAGGCTATATACTTTTGAGAACATTGAATTAAACTCAAAAAGAGCACATTTTATCAAAAAAGGAGAAAATAAATAATGGTAAATATATTATGGACAATTGAAACTGTAACAGCAGTGTTGTTGATAGTTTTGATTTTGTTACATTCACCAAAAGGTGATGGCATCGGCGGTATCGGCGGAGCATCACATGTTTTTGCATCTCAAAAGAGTGCAGAAAAAGGTTTGAACAAATTGACAGGCATTGTTTGCGCAATCTTTATTATTTGCACATTCCTTATCGGATTTAGTATTGTAAAATAAATTAAACTTATAAACTTAAATTTTAAAATCCCCACAATGTTTTACTGTGGGGATTTTGATAAAAGGAGATTTTTTATGAAACCCGCAAAAATTGTAAGCGGAATATGTGTAGCAGCATCAATTGTATGTGCAGGTTCTATCGCATCAGGTTATGGCATCAAGCAACACAAATATAATGCCGAAAGACTCGCAAAACAATGCAAAAACACGATTAATTCTTTGGATATAAAAGCACAGTATGAAAAAGCTCATCTTCAAACTATTTCATCAATAAAAAAGCAATCTGACGAAAGTTTGAAAGTTATATCTAAAGCTGCAAAATAAATTAAAAAGGACTAAAAATATGAATATATTAGTAACAGGAGCCTCAAAAGGTATCGGCAGAACTATCGCAAAAGAATTAAAATTTATTGGAGAAGTTTATGTGACCGCTCGAAATGAGTCGGCATTACTTGATTTTGGAGTCCATAATTATTGTGTATGCGACCTGTCAAAGGAAGAGGATTTGCTAAAGCTTGGCAAATTTATTGAAGAAAAAGAAATCGACATTTTGATAAACAACGCAGGCGAATATATTTATTGCGGAATTGATGAAACCGAATTATACAAACTAGACCACATGTTAGCGGTAAACCTAAGAGCACCGATATTTTTGATGCACAAAGCAGTACCTCACATGAAGCAAAACAAGTTTGGCAGAATCGTCAATATCGGTTCAATTTCAGGGGTAATGGGAGAGGCAAATGCGGCAATATATTCTGCCACAAAAGCCGGACTAATCGGCTTGTCTAAAGCTACAGGGTTAGAACTTGCAGAATATGGAATTACCGTAAATACAATCAATCCGGGGTGGGTTGATACGGAACTTGGTAGAGAATCAATTGAGGATAGCGAATTTTCACAAGAAGAAATACTGGAAACTGTTCCACAAAGACGATTTGTAAAACCTGAAGAAGTTGCAGGACTTGTAAAATATTTGATTTCAGAAGATGCAAAAGGTATCACAGGACAGTCGATTAACCTCTGCGCCGGCTTGTCTGTAGGGATTTAGTTTAATTTTAGATAAAGTAAGTCGGCACTACCCAATGCTGACAAAAAGTTTGTGGGGACACTTCGTTTCTCCACACTACGTTAGACAAAAGTAAAATGTCATTCTGAAAGGATTAAAAATCCTGTGGGCTTACTTGGCTAAAATTTTATCCTATTCAGAATCTATCAATGTTGATTAAAAACTAATATGTCACCCTGAACTCGTTTCAGGGTCTCTAATATTTCAAAATAAACAAAAGGTATATGTGTTCAATTAGAGATTCCGAAACAAATTCGGAATGACATGGACTAATTTGCTAAACTTGCAGGTTGGCTTTATCAAGCCGACAAATTTGTATATTCACGTTATCACGAGGAAAAACAAGCCGAACAGAGTGCAAAGCTGTCTGCCAATTTGATTGGCTATCCGCAGGATTTATTGGCAGACTCGGAGGCACGTTTAATGCAAGGCGTAGTTGAATTACATTATTAGTCTTTACGGAGTGACGTGGTAATCAACAACGCATAAGACATCTTCTTCCACAACCTCGAAATCAAAGATTTCGGTCCGCCCACAATGGGCGGACATCACAACCTATTTTTAAGTTAATAACTTAAAAAGCCTGACCTCCAGCCTTCCTGTATTCTTGCCCTCCTGACATCCTGACTTCTTGCCATCATCTTTACAATTTTATTCACACAACTTAACATTTCTAAAATTTCAAGCAATTTTATTTTTGTTGGGTGTTTAAAAACTTGTAAATAGCGTGTATAAGAAAGGTTCTATTGTGCAAGTAGGTTACAATTATCAATCTCCTAATTTTGGTATGGCATTTAAAATCCCAAAAGATGTGAAATGCCCAACAGACATCACCCCTGAATGTATCAAAAAAGCGCAAGAAGCATTAAAAAATACAAACTCTTGGCATCTTACGCTTATGAATAACGGTCAGCCAAGAATTTATGACAAAGCAGGTTCAGCCTTCGTTTCCGAGTTTCATGTCACAAAACCGCGCGACAATGAGCTAAAAATAAACACTCGTTGGGATGGTTCACCTTACGAAAGATTTGTCACAAAAGGTCAAAGATACTGTGAACGTGTTGAAATGAAAGACAAGGAGTCTGCAATCGCAGCTTATACAAAAATTACCAAAGCTCCAACACTTTTAGATAGAGTTGTCGAAATCGTAAAGGTTTTGGAAGACTTTGGAACAAAATACTAAAAATAATATTTAATAATAAAACCAGAAAGGGAAAATTATGCAAGTAAACAACAATATGTCAGCTCAAAACTTTGGCATGGCACTAAAAATTAAACCTGAGGCAATGCCATCACTAAAAACTGCAAGCATCGAAACACTTGAAAAATTAGGCAAAATCGGCGAAGAACTAAAAGGCACCAAATACTACGATTTGGAAATCGGAGAAAATATGACACCTCGTATCACATCTCCTTTTGCAAATAAATATCTTCCACCATTTGACCCTAAACAACCAAATATATTGACCCCTGAATTTTTAAATGTACATACAACTTGGGATGGAGCAGAAAGTTATAGACTTGCTAAAAATGAACAATTCGATGCAACAATAAAATATGAATCAAAAGAAGCTGCTTTAGAAGCCTATAATAGAATTTCAAAACAATCATCTGAACTTGATAGAGCAGCGGAATTTACGAAAGAATTAGACAAACGTCAAATTAAAATAGAAGACGAAGAAGCAAGAAAACGCGCAGTACAAGCTGCAGTTGAAAATGCAGCAAATGATTTGTTTGCAAAATTCGGAACATCTGCTGAATAAAGTTTATAATAAAACAGTTTTTAGAAAAGTGGCGCGCCCTATTTGGGCGCGCCGCTTTCGCTTTCTTTATTAAATATTTCCTGTTGAACTGTTTCTATCATCTTCCAGTTGCTTAATATCAATATTTGAATCTTCTTCCGTGTAGTTATTTATCACAGGAACATCAATTTCAACATTGACATCCGCGTCAACCATTTCAATATCATTTTTGTCAAAATCTTTAGTCTTGCCGTCTTCAAGCTTAACTTGAACTTTTCCGCTCATAAACTGCAAGTTAGAAACCTTGCCCAAACCCTCTGTTGTCATAACAGTAGAACCGATTGGCGGCATACCTTTAGCTGCATCAATGTAATTTGAATATTCATAAGTCAAACAACAAAGCAGTCTGCCACAAGTTCCTGAAATTTTCCCAGGGGCAATAGGCATACCTTGGTCTTTTGCCAGTTTAACATTTATTGTTGCAAATTTTCTCAAAAAGCTTGAACAGCAGAATGGTTGCCCACACAAGCCAACACCTTCTAAAATTGAGGTTTCATCTCTCACACCGATATGTCTCAAATCAATACGAACTCTTGTAAAAGTTTGAGTCAAATCTTTCAAAAGTGCTCTAAAATCAACCCTTTCAGGTGCTGTATAATAGAAAGTAATCTTGCGTCTGTCAAAAGTTATTCTGCATTGAACAAGATTCATAATGAGTTTGTGCTGTTTAATTAAAGCCTGACATTTGAAAAACGCCTCAACCTCTTCTTTTTTAATATCATCAAGAGTTTGTAAGTCGCGCTGAGTCAACACCCTGATAACATTGAACGGTTCAGGTTTATTTTTTGCATGTTTCCAAATCTGTTCAACTTGTGAATTTACAAGAAAAACCTTTAGCGCCTCTTCACCTTTTTCAGTTCTGACAATTACCATCTGTCCATCTTGAAGATGAATGTTTTCAGGCACATTCAGAGGATAAAATGTATTTTTCAAATATCTGACAGCAAATTTCATTATACGTATCTTTCTTCTTCTTTAAGCTTTCTGTTCATTAATTTTGACAAAAGTTCTTCTGGTGTAATATCTGTGTAAACAGCCTCATAAATTGCATTTGAAACAGGAACTTCAATACCTAATTTCTGAGCCAATTCACAAATTGCTTTTGAAGTTTTTACACCCTCTGCAACTGAACCCAATTCAGCAAGAATATCGTTGATTTTTTTGCCTTTCGCAAGCATAGAACCAACTGTGTAATTTCTTGACATTGGAGAAGAACAAGTTGCAATCAAATCGCCCATACCTGATAATCCGTATAATGTTGAAGGATTTGCACCAAGCTGAATACTTACACGCACAATCTCCGCCATACCACGAGTCAACAATGTCCCTGAGCAGTTATCCCCCAAACCCATTGTATGAGCAAAACCTGACGCGATTGCAATAACGTTTTTCAAGCTACCGCCAAGTTCAACACCGATTACATCGGTATTTGTGTATAAACGGAATTTATTTGGAACATTGCAAGCTTTTTGTACAAATTGAGCTGTTTCAATATCTTCACAAGCAACACATGCCGCAGTCGGTTTGCCTTGCAAAACCTCTTTTGCAAGAGTCGGACCTGACAAAACAACAAGTCTTTGATTTGGCAAAACATCTTTTATAACTTCTGACATTCTCATCAAAGACGGTAATTCAATACCTTTTGAAGCATTGACCAAAATTTGTTCGTCCTTGATTCCCGCAGCTTTAAGATGTTCGCAAACATCACGAGTACCTGATGTTGCAATAACAGACAAAATAATATCTGCATCTTTTATTGCACTTGCCAAATCTGATGTAATTTCAACTTTGTTATCCAATTGAACTTCCAGCGGTTTAGTTGCGTGTTTATTGTTTAGCAAATCTTCTGACAAATCCTGAGCTCTGCCCCATACTGTGATTTCATCAAAATTATTTGTTAAAAGCCATGCTAAAGTTAATCCCCAACATCCTGCTCCAAGAACTGTTAATTTCATTATCTCTCTATCCTCCTAAACCTTTGTTTCCTCGGGTTTAATAATTTTTCTAAGTACACCGCCGTGTTTTTTCAACTCTAACCTTGCATTATCAGCATCGGTTTCCATTTTTATCATAATAATTGCGGTTTTAATTTCCCAATCGCATTTTAACAATGCCGCTAAAGCCTCACTATTTGTAACTTTCGCAATTTGAGAAACAATTCTGATTGCTCTATCTTTCAATTTTTCATTGACAGCTTTCAAGTCAATCATAAAGTTTTCATAGGTTTTGCCGATTTTTATCATTGCACCGGTTGACAACATATTCAAAATCATCTTTTGTGCAGTTCCTGCCTTCAATCTGCTTGAACCTGCGATAACTTCAGGTCCGACTTCAGCACAAATCACATGACCTGCCTCTTGTGCAATCATACCTTTTGAGTTGCAAGTAATACCAATTGTTGCAGCACCGACTTCATCAGCTTGTTCCAATACTCCTAACAAATATTTAGGGTTTCCGCTTGCTGAAATCACAACGCAAACATCTTTATCGGTTAAGACTTTTGCATCATCTTTGCCTGCCTCAAAGCTGTCTTCCGCACCTTCTACCGCATGCAAAATAGCTTTTTCTCCGCCTGCAATAATACCTTGAACCATCGTTGAGTCAACACTGAATGTCGGAGGACATTCTGATGCATCTAATATGCCGAGTCTGCCTGAAGTGCCTGCACCAAAATAAAACAATCTGCCACCTTTTAGAAACGCTTTTGCAATAGTATCAACTGCGATTGCAATATTTGGAGCCTCATCGCCAACAACTTTTGCAACAATTTGGTCTTCTTCATTCATTTTTCGAACCATGTCAATTGTCGACAAAAGGTCGATGTCTTTTGTATTCTCATTTCGGTACTCGGTAATTGCCTCTGTCATACCCAACTCCTTTCCAACCTCGAAGAATCGAGATTCAAAACTATTACACTAATTTAACTAGATTTGCCATTTCGATTGCAGTTTTTGCAGCATCAGAACCCTTGTTACCTGCTTTTGTACCGGCTCTTTCGATTGCTTGTTCAATATTATCAGTTGTCAAAACTCCAAATATTACAGGAACACCTGTTTGCATACTTGCTTGAGCAACACCTTTTGAAACTTCTGCTGAAACATAGTCGAAGTGAGGTGTTGAACCTTTGATAACTGCACCTAAAGTAATCACTGCATTATATTTGCCTGATTTTGCACATTTTAGTGCTATTACAGGAATTTCAAACGCTCCCGGAACTTTCACAACGTCAATTTTATCAGGATTTACGCCGTGACGTTTCAATTCATCAACAGCTCCATCCAACAATCTTGAAACAATAAAGTCATTAAATCTTGAAATTATAATACAAAATTTATCATTATCAGTTGTGGTCAATTGACCTTCAAACGTTTTCATTCCGCCTACTCCTTATAAATATCCTTCTATATAGATTTTACAATATATATGGTTATTTTACAAGGATAGCGCCGAAAATCTTATAAAAAATATATATAGCAACCAGTACTAACAAGGCTCCGCTGACTTTTAGAATAATTTCGGAAACTTTGTAAAAATTGTTGCTTGTCTTAACTTTTGAAGTCAAAAATCCTGCGATAATCAGAATTAAACCTTGCCCAAGAGAAAATAAGAACAACATAATAACGGCATTACTTATTTTGGCTGACATTGAGGCAAAGCCCATAATACTTGCCAATATCGGAGTCGAACAAGGTGTACCGATAAGCGCAAACACCGCACCCAAAATCAACGGATAAATGAAATCGTTATTAACCTTGTTTTGCGGAATTTCTTTAATCATAACAGGAAGTTCAAAATCTATAACGCCCAAGATTTTTAACCCCATAATCATAATCAAAGATGCAACAATCAACGCAAAATAAGGATTTCCGATAAACATTTTGCCTGTCACTGCGCAGATTCCGCCAATAACAGAAAAAACAATACCTGTACCGATTACAAAAAATATCATTTGCACAAGTGTTTTTAGAGGTTTGGCATCCGAATATCCACCAATATAGCCAATAATCAATGGCAACATTGAAAGTGAGCACGGTGAAATTGAAGAAATTAAACCGCCTAAAAACGATGCACCAAACAATATAAGTATACTTGTCTGATTATTAAATAATTGAGTTAATTGTTCCATTGTTATTTAAGTCCTTTAATATACTGTTCCATTTGGTCTTTGGGCAATGCTGATTCAATTCGTTTATACTGTGTTCCGTCTGAATTTAGCATAATAATTGTCGGAACAAGTTGAACATTATATTTTCTTATCAAGTCGTTTTTCATATCATTGCGATTATCGACGATAATTTCGGTATAGACAACTTTGTCTTCATACTTTGGCATAAGTTCTTTGAAAACTTTTTCAACCTCTTTACACTCAAGACACATTGTAGATGAAAACTTGATAATTTGCGGTTTTCCATTTGCCTCAGCGACAGATGAGTTGTCTTTATTGAATGTTAATCCGAAAAATGCCATAATCGGAATAATTAAAATTGCTAAAATTGTAAAAAGTGACTTTTTATTCATAAAATATCTCCCTCTTATTCGTTTTCTTTAATATTAATACAAACAAGGATAAACTTTTGCAATACCCAAGTTGGGGAAGAAGGATTTCACTTGAAATTAATAACAAAGATTGTTATAATTAATGTATAAAATGTTATTAATGGAGCAAATCATGAATATCTCATTAACACCAACATTAGAAAAATTTGTACAAGATAAAGTGGCATCCGGATTATACAACTCTGTTAGCGAGGTTATTAGAGAAGCATTGAGACTTATGGCAACCAAAGACAGCTTGTCACAAGAAAGAATTACTCAATTAAACAAAGATGTGGAATTAGGATTAAACGACACCATAGTCTATGATGGTCATGAGACTATGAAAAATTTAATAAAAAAATATGAATGAATTAAGCTTAGAAATTACTGGTACAGCATACTCGGATATTGAAAAAATTACAGATTTTATTATAGCAGCCATAAAAATGACGGAAATGTTTTATTTTACTATTATGCCTATATCCAAATTTAGGCAAAATCCGCAAAGATTTCACATATAAAGATGTAAGATTCTATGTATTAAAAAAGAAATATTTACTTGTTTATAGCATAATAAATTCCACATCTTTACGCATTTTAAGAGTTTTAACCACATATCAAGATATTTGCGCAGAATTATAATTACCCCTTGACAGCACCCCAAGCTTTGACATCGCCACGCTCATAGCGAATCAAATAATACCCTCCGGCAGGAATATATTCAATAGACGCCTCTTGATAAATATCTTGTTCTTCATTTACCGGTGGCATACCTGCTCTAGCACGCTTTTTGTTTGTTTTTGCTATCTCTTTTTGTTCCTTTTGCTCACGTTTTAACGACTTGTTATCCCTGACTTGAGAATACTTTGACATATCAACTTCAACTTTGAATACAGGAATAATCGCAATAGGTTGTTTTGACTGAATTAAAATCAAAAAATCTCTATCATCAGACAAAGCTAATTCATAATGCCCAGCCGGAATGACATTTCCTTGCCCATCTGACAATTCGTCAACCAAAGACAATGTAGGATAAGAACTTTCACGCAAAGCATAACGATAAATCGCCTGAGTTCCGACAATTAAACCTGCCGTAATCTGAGGCTGTGTCGGATAGACTCGAGTTTCGGAGTGCATCATTATATTATCAACATACACACCTTCAATCATCCTAAATCCTTTCAACAAGCTTTCTGATACTTGATTTTATATGCGCAAAATCTTTTCCAAGAGCTTTATCTGTACCTAAAAATATCAAAGAGACATATTTTTGAGAATCACCCAATGTACCTTCCTTTAGCAAAAGTCTGTAACTTTCCCTCATCAAGCGTTTCAACCTGTTACGCTTAACCGCACGCTTGTGAACTTTTTTACTTACTACAAAACCGACTTTTGTCGGATAATCATCTTTTTTCTTGATACCTGCAAACAAAGTCACTCCACCTGCATGGGTTGAGTTCTTTACTCTATATGTAGCTTGGAAAGCTGTTCTTTTTTTCAGTCGATATTGTTTTGGTAACATAGGCTTTAGATAGAAGTTCGGATGTCATAAAGACAGAAAGTCCTGCTATTTGTACAATGGCTAACTTTTCATCTTCTTGACATCCGTTCTTCTTAAAAAATATTTTAAGACTACTGCAAATTAATGCATTAAGCACGTTTTTTAGCTGTGATAGCAACTTTATGACGACCACGAGCTCTACGTCTGTTGATAACTTCGCGTCCGCCCGGAGTTGACATTCTTGCTCTAAAACCACTTACGTTTTGTCTTTTTCTTTTTGTTCCTTCTAGTGTACGTCTCATTTTATTATTTCCTTTTACTATTTATTTGTCGTATAATATAGATGTTATAGTAAAAATAATAAATAGTCAACAAATAAGAAGGGAATGGTTAAATATTATGAAGAAAAATATTGGATTTGTTGGTTGCGGAAAAATGGCAAGCGCTATTATTAGCGGGATTTTAGGCTCAAAAGAAGCTGAAGAATATAATGTTATCGGTTCAGAAATAAATGACGAAATCGCAAAATCAGCATCAGACAGACTTGGAATAAAAGTTTTGAGCGATAACAAAGAATTAGTAAAATCTTCTGATATTATTTTTATTGCAACAAAACCTAACTGTGTTGCAGATGTTTTAGAAAACATCAAAGAAGAATTAACGTCTAAAAAACTTGTAGTATCAATTGCAGCAGGTGTTTGCACAGAAAAAATCGAAAAAATCATCACAAATTCTCGAGTAATCAGAATCATGCCAAACACTCCGGCACTTGTTAAACTTGGAATGTTTGGAGTTTGCAAAGGTTCGAAAGCTACAGATGAAGATTTAAAACTCGTTGAAGAAATCCTATCGGTATTAGGAAGATGTATCAGTGTTGAAGAATCTCAAATGGATATCGTAACAGCAATTTCAGGTTCTGGTCCTGCATTTTTCTATCAAGTAATCGAAGATATGGCTCGTGCAGGCGAAAAACTTGGTTTAGATTACGAAAAATCTTTGGTACTGGCAGCTCAAACCGCATTAGGTTCAGCTCAAATGGTATTTAACAGAGGAGAAACAACAGTTCAGACTCTTATTGATAATGTTGCAACAAAAGGCGGATGTACATTTGTCGGAATTTGCGAAATGAAAGACGGACATTCTGATAAATTGTTCTACGATGTTATAGACAAAACTGCTCAAAAAGCACACGCTCTAGGCAAGTAGAGACTTTTTCAAAACATTTAAAGAGGTGGATATTTATAGTATTCACCTCTTTTTTAATGCAATTATTAACAAATGTAACAGAAAATACCAACTCTGAAATCAGGCTTTTTCAAAATACTTTATATAAGTAAGAGAGATAAAAATAAGAAGAGGACAAAAATTATGGCTATTGCAAATTATCAAGAAAAGTTATTATTTTACACTCAGCAAAAAAGTCAAATTAGTATGAAATTATCTGATGTTCAGATGAAACAATTATCTGCATCAAAAAGCACTGCAACAAAACAACAAGAATATAACGCAAAACTAAGTGCACTATATTATGATGAAGATTATGGCTACGGTACAGATGAGTATTCCGAAATGCTTTTGCAACTTCAAAACGAACACGAATTTGAAATGGCAAATCTAAATTCTTGGGAATCTCAACTTGATATTGAAAAAGAAAACTTAGAAAACCAATTGAACGAAATTCAATCTTATGAGTCAACTTGGCAAAAGATTTTGCAAACAAATATCAAAAACGACTTCTCTTACGGAGGAGTTAGTGGCAAATAAACATAACCACAAATCTCAACAAATAAAAAAGACCCAATTGCTTGGGTCTTTTCTTTTATGAATTATTCTAAAACTATGCTTTTGCAGCACCTGATTTAGAAATAATTTCTTCTTCGATATTTCTAGGAACTTGTTCGTAGTTGTGGAATTCCATAGAGAATGTACCACGACCTTGAGTATTTGAACGCAAGTCAGTTGCGTAACCGAACATATTTGCTAGAGGAACTAATGCTCTAACAATTACGTTACCAGTGTTACCTAAAGGTTCTTGACCTTCAACTCTACCACGTCTTCTTGAAATATCACCGATGATAGTACCTGTAAATTCATCAGGAATTTCGATTTCAACTTTCATCATTGGTTCAAGGATACAAGGTTGAGCTTTGCGGCAACCTTCTTTGATAGCCATAGAACCGGCAATTTTGAATGCCATTTCAGATGAATCGACTTCGTGGTAAGAACCATCGTAAAGTTCAACCTTAACGTCAATCATAGGATATCCAGCTAAAATACCACCTTCAAGAGCTTCTTCCATACCTTTTCTTGCAGGTTCAATGTATTCACGAGGAATAGCACCACCGACAATTTTGTTTTCAAATACAAATCCTGCATTTTCTTCAGCCGGAGAAATTCTAACTTTAACGTGACCATATTGACCTTTACCACCTGACTGACGAACGAATTTAGAATCTTGGTCAGCATTGCCTCTGATAGTTTCACGGTAAGCAACTTGAGGTTTACCAATATTAGCTTCTACTTTGAATTCTCTCATCATACGGTCAACAATGATATCCAAGTGAAGTTCGCCCATACCTGAAATAATTGTTTGACCTGTTTCTTCATCAGATTTAACTCTGAATGATGGGTCTTCTTCAGCAAGTTTTTGAAGGGCGATACCCATTTTATCTTGGTCAGCTTTTGTTTTTGGTTCAATAGCTACAGAAATAACTGGTTCTGGGAATGTCATTCTTTCCAAAATGATTGGAGCTTTTTCATCGCACAAAGTATCACCTGTTGTAGTATCTTTCAAACCTACAGCAGCACAGATATCACCTGCGTATACTTCAGATTCTTCGATTCTTTGGTCAGCATACATACGAACCAATCTTGCGATACGTTCTTTTTTGCCGTTAGTTGAGTTCAATACATAAGAACCTGCTGTGATTTTACCTGAGTAAACTCTCAAGAAAGTTAAACGACCAACGAATGGGTCTGTCATAACTTTGAATGACAATGCTGAAAATGGTTCTGAGTCTGAAGAATGTCTTTCAGTTTTTGTACCATCTTCCAATTCACCTTCGATAGCTTTTACATCAACAGGTGATGGCATATAATCAACAACTGCGTTCAACAATAATTGAACACCTTTGTTTTTGAATGCTGTACCACAAGTAACAGGAACGATTTTGTTGTTACATACAGCTTTTCTCAATACAGCTTTCAATTCATCAATTGTGATTGATTCAGGGTCTTCAAAGTATTTTTCCATCAAAGCGTCATCTTCAGATGCGATAGCTTCAACCATTGCATCATGATATTCTTGAGCTTTTTCAGCCATATCAGCAGGAATATCTTCTTCCTTAATATCAGTACCCAAATCGTTTGTATAGATTTCAGCTTTCATTGTCATTAAGTCAATCAAACCTGTAAATTTATCTTCAGAACCGATTGGCAATTGGATAGGAACTGCGTTTGCACCTAATCTTGTTTTGATTTGGTCAACAACTCTATAGAAGTCAGCACCTGTTCTATCCATTTTGTTTACGAATACCATACGAGGAACTTCGTAACGGTTAGCTTGTCTCCAAACTGTTTCAGATTGAGATTGAACACCACCAACTGCACAGAATACAGCAACAACACCGTCTAATACACGTAAAGAACGTTCAACTTCGATTGTGAAGTCAACGTGTCCAGGGGTATCAATGATGTTGATTTGGTGACCTTTCCAAGTTGCTGTAACAGCAGCAGATTGGATAGTAATACCACGTTCTTTTTCTTGTTCCATAAAGTCAGTTACAGCTGCACCATCGTGAGTCTCACCGATTTTGTGAGTTTTACCTGTGTAAAACAAGATACGTTCTGTTGTAGTTGTTTTACCGGCATCGATGTGGGCTGCAATACCAATGTTTCTAATTTTTTCCAATGGAGTTAGTCTTGCCATTTTTCTTTTTCCCTTTTTTATTATATGTACATCGCTATTTTATATTTAGCCTCATCATGATTATCCCATAAACATGATATTTTTCAATTAAATACTAAGAAAAGTGAATAGAGAATAAATATTTTTAATGTGCGATGGTTCTGGGAACTTGGAATTATAATGGAATATTTTACAAGTGTAAAATCCTACTTTTTTACATTCTATTGTCATTCTGAAAGCTTAGAAAATTTGTATGAGTAGAGCGAATACATAATTTTCTTGCTATTCAGAATCTCAAATATAACAAATTGCTTAACATGTACAGTAATGACCTGATTTTTATATTGCAATTCCAACATATTGCCTTCTCTCCCTCAAATTTAAACAAACTTATTGCACTATACCCTTCTTACCTATTGCCCTACTCAATTGTAACAAAAACTTAACAAACCCCTCCCAAAATTAAAGTTTTCTGAAAAAGTTGTCGATATGTAAAATGTAATTAAAAAAACTAATTTTCCTCCTTTTTCCCCTAACCTACTAAATGGAACCTTAAATGGTTCCTTTTTTATTATGTTCACCTTAACAACAATAAACAAAGAGGGCGACTTTTGAAAAAAGTCGCCCTCTTATAATCTATCTTTCAAACTCAGAATTATTTTCTAAGTTTTTCATATTGTTTTACGTTGTTCAATTTACCGTTTACAGTGCCTGCTTTAGAACCTCTGTTGATAACCAAACCTTCAGTTCCACTTGTTAATGTACTTGAAGATTTTACATCTAGTGCTTCACCTTGGTTAGATACGATAACAGGAGCTTTTGTTGTTGTAATATCACCTGCAACTGTCATATTACCTTTTTTATTAACCAATGCAGCTTGATTGTTTTCTGTATTGATTGTACCGGCATATCTCAGACCATCTTCACCGCTGATGTTTTTGATTAGAACTTCGCCGTTACCATCAACTACAAATTCGCTTGTTACGTTCATTCCTGTACCGTTATTTCTAACTGCTGCATAGAAACCGCCATTGTTACCAAGAGCACCGCTGTTGTTGTGAACTTTGCTACCAAGGTTCAATGCGCCTGCATTTGCAATAACATTAACTCTGCCGTTGTGGTTAATTTCGCTATTTACAGTCATATTACCCATACCGTAGTTTTTAATGTTAGCGTTACCATCTGTAACTGTAACGTTACCGGTAGTAGCTAATTCCATTTTTCCTGCACCTTTGCGGTTGATAATACCCAAGTTGCCGTTTTTAACAGTAACCTTATCTGATACATACATATCACCAGAGTCGTTATTGATTGCTAATGTACCGTTTGTGTTAGTTACAGAACCTTGGATATCCAAACCTCTTGTACCTGCAGCAACTCCGGTTCCTTTATTTCTGATAGCTAAAGTACCGCCTTCGTTTGAAATTGTTGCATTAGGTTGGATTGAAATACCTGTTGAATTTGCTCTGCCACCGATGTATAAGTTACCACCACGGTTAGTAACTGTTGCAGCTTTTGACAAATCTTGAGAGTTGCTGAATGATAATTTGCCACCATCATTGTAGATGTAAGCATTACCTGTGTTAGCAACATCACCAACGATAGTCATACCGTCAGCACCGGTGTTACCGATTTTCAAATCACCTGTGTTAGTGATTGTAGCATTTTTAGAAATTGTCATGCCTGTACCACGGTTGTTAATACCCATATTACCTTTGTTATTAATTGTACCGTTTACTAGCAAAGCACCGTTTTCGTTGTTAATAGCAGTTTGACCTGATGTATTTGTAACAGTTCCGCTCAATTCCATACCTGAACCTGTGAAGTTTTTAACAACAACTGCGCCATTACCTGCGATAGTACCGCGAGCTGTCAATTCACCTGTACCTTGGTTAAGAACTTCAACTCTGTTACCTGCTAAATTTGAACCTGTAGCCAAGCTTAATGCTGCGCCTTGGTTTTGAACAACTACGTGGTCAGAATTCAAGTTAGCTTTTGAAGATACAACCAAATCTCCTGCTTTGTTATAAAGTCTTGTTAGATTTCTGTCTGAAACAGTACCGTTTACAACCAAACCTTTTTCACCTGCGTTAGTCAAGTAAATACCGCCATTTGCATTGTTAGCAACTGTACCTGTAACAGTTAAACCTGAACCTTCTTTGTCAGAAGCTTTAATCAAAACAATACTGCCGTTATTTAAAGCTGTAGCATTAGCATTCAAAACGCCGTTTGTATTAACCAATTTGTTAAACAAAGCATCAGCTTCAGCTTTTGATGACAATACATTGTTTTCAGTTACACCGTTCAAAATTCCGCCTGAAATATTTACAGAAGAACCTCGAAGGTCTACACCGCTTCTTGCAAGGATTTTACCTTTAACATCAATTGGAGCATTTGAATCTTGTTTCAATTTAGAAACTTGGTCAATGTTTTTAACATATTTGTTATCAAATTCAGATGTCAATTGATTGTATTTTGAAGTTGAAGGTGTTGCAACTGATAAAGAACCTACATTCAAAACACCTGATGAACCGATTGCCATACCGCCAGGGGTAATGAAAATGGCATGTCCGTTGTAGAAGTTGCCATTACGAGTAGTGTTCAAAACACCGTTAATATCTACTTTATTTTTAACAAGGTTTACAAATGCATTTAAGTTTCTATCTTTACCATTTTTCGTTCCTTGGTAAATCAAGTTTGCAATATCACCTTGGTCCAATTTGAAGTTATCATATTTTCTATAACCAACATCACCGTTGATAAAACTAGGGTTAATGTTGAATGTATTGCCGTTTGGGGTGACACCCGTAATGTCAGATGCATACGCGCCGGAAACTGACAATGCTGCAGCGATAGCTACTAGAAGTAATTTTTTGTTCATCTTGACTCCTTTATTTTCTTCATATAAATAGTTTAGTAAATTTTCTTTTTTCATCTCGTTAATTCACACCTTGTTGAATCATTCATCTGATTTTCACGCATGGATATATTACATGTATATTATACTATATATAAAACCCCAAAAATTTTAAAATTGACCACTATATGAAGTTTTGTTGCAGTTTCTTTACAAATAAATTATTCAACTCTCAAAACATAATCATATATACATTTTATATACTATTAAGTTAGTCGTGTCAGGTAATTTTTTCTTAACATTTCTGATTTATTGTATGGATATGGAAAAACTGTTTATAAACTTATTGCTGTTGAATTTCACATTAATTATGCCTCTTTCTGTTTTGGCACAGAGTCATTGTGTCGAAAGTGTCACAACAACAGACAGTATTGTCGGCTCAAAATCAGAATGTAACAGCGTTGGGGAGAGCGAAAACTATTATATTTTATATAAAGGAAATGTGATAAAAGTTGCATTTGAATGTAAATTTCTATCAGAATGCGCAAAAGAAGGAGACGAAATTTATTTTTATGTTCCAAAAGATATTACAACTTCATGCGGGAATATAGTTATCCCAATGGGCGCAAAGTTTTTTGGATATATTCGTGGGATATCTCAGCAGAAAAAATTTAACAAAAATGCAAGAGTTTATTTGAGTATAAATAAATTAGTCATGCCTGACGGTACAGAAATTGAGGTGAAAGCAAAACCGTTTAGCAAAGATTTTTCACTGGTCGAAAACGGATGGATGACAGCAGGAAAAATTGCTGCATCAACTGTCGGCTTAGGAGCTGTCGGAACAGGTGCAGGTGTCGGTTTAGCATTTATTCCAAAACCTCATAAAATTGCAATCGGTGCAGGAACAGGTGTTGCAATAGGTTGTTTTATTGGACTTGTCACTGGTTTGGTCACTCCGGGGTTAAAATACCACGCAAAACAAGGGGAAGAAATCAAAATAATATTTTGTGACGATTTATGGATTCCAAAATGTTCTATCAAAGAGTTTTAGACGGTTTGATATGATTTTTCCTGTATATATATGATGAAAAATGAACAAAATTATTATTAAATCGTTTATAGGTATGTAATGAGGATTTAACGTGTACCGAATAACAAAAATAGCGATTAGTTTAATAGTAGTTTTGGCAATTGGAACAACATCTTGTTTTGCGCTGGAGGAGGTAAAAGTCGAACAAGGCTCGGTTTTGTCTTTACGTGATTGTATTGCCATTGCGCTAAATAACAACCCCGGAATAAAAAGTGCAAGATATAATTATGGAATTTCAAAAGCAAATGTAAATATTGCAAGGTCTGAGTTTTTCCCAACAATTGGAGTTGGTACAGGCTATAGTTTTAACGGAGTTGATTCAAAAAGAACAACTTCCAGTACAAATACATATTCTGTAGAAGCTCAATTAAATCAACTGTTGTGGAATTTTGGAAGAACAAATGCACATATCAAAATGCAAAAGTTTTATTTAATTGCAGACAAATTTGTTTTTGACAACACTGTCCGAGAAACAATTTTTAATGTAAAACAAAAGTATTATGAAGTGCTTGCGGCAAGGACAACTGTTTTAATTAATCAAGCTTATGTTGATATAAATGAACGAAATTATTTGAGAACAAAGGCGTATTTTGACGAAGGCATAAAATCTAAAATTGACCTTGTTAATGCCGAAGTAACTTTGAGCGATTCAAAAATCACTCTAATTAAATCCGAAAACACTTATAAAAATTCTCTTGTAAATTTGAATAATGCAATGTATTTGGCAAACGCGCCGACTTATTCAATTTCAGGGACAGAGGATTTCAATATAAAAGATAACGTTGCTCCGGTTGACTTGGCAAAAATCACCAAACCGTCTGATGCTGAAATTAGCCAAGTTCCTGTGAGTGTAAAAGATGCCAAATTGATAAGTTCTGTAGAAAAACTTGAAGTTTTGGCAGATTACAAGGTGTCAGAATTTCCTTATACATTTGAAGAATGTATAAAAATGGCATACAAAAATCGTGCGGATTTAAAAGCATATTCTTCAACCCTTGATGCGGTTAAAGAAAATCTTTTGTATGTAAAAAGAAATTATTACCCTGAACTTTCTGCAACTGCAGGTTACGGATTCCGAGATACAAATAGAACAAGTTCACTTAATGTTGGGGTAAATCTCTCAAGTTCAGTCAATATAATGAACCAAAAAGCAAAAGTCGATGCAGCAAAATTACAGGTTGATTTAGCCGAAAACTCTTTGAGTCAACTAAATCAGGATATTTATTTTGAAGTTCAAAATGCATATATTGATATGATTGAACTTGAAAAACAAATTCCACTCCTTGCGGTTAAAGTTCGTCAAACTTTTGAAAACTACGAACTTGCAGAAGGCAGATATTATGTAGGTTTGGGCGACTATATCCAATTACAGGATGCAAAAGTTAATTACAACAATGCTCAAACATCTTACATTGAAACAATTTATAAATATAATGTTGCAAGAGCAAATTTAGAAAGTGTTATCGCACTTCCGCAGGATGTAACAATAACATTGGAAGGAAAATAATATGGACTTACAAAAAATAAAATCCACATGTCTAAAAAAAAGAGTGATAATTCCTTTGGCAATCGCACTTGTTGCAGGTTGTATCGGAGTTAGTCAGGTAAATGCAAATAAAGTCAGATATCAAACTCAAAAACTTGAGAAATGTACGATTACAGATGTTGTTGAGGCATCAGGGACAATTAATCCTGTTAATACGGTGAGTGTCGGCTCTACCGTATCAGGTTTGATGAAGGCCATTTATGTAGATTACAATTCCGAGGTTAAAAAAGGTCAACTTTTGGCTCAAATCGACCCTGCTAACTTTCAAGCATCAGTTGACCAAAATCGTGCCCAAATTAATAATGCCGAGGCAAATTTAGCAAAATTGAATGCTGAAATGGTAATGGCGCAAAAAACTTATAATCGTTATAAAAATTTGTATAACAAAAACTTTGTTGCAAGGAGCGAATTAGACCAAGCAGAAAGCGATTATTTGGCAAAAAAGGCATCTATCGGCGCGCAACAAGCATCAATCGCGCAAGCTAGAGCAAATTATAAAACCGCAATGACAAACCTTGGGTATACAAAAATCATTGCACCTGTGGATGGAACAATTATTTCAAGAGATATTGACGTAGGTCAACCGGTTGCAGCAAGTTTCCAAGCGCCTGAACTGTTCACTATCGCACAAGATTTGACAAAAATGCAAATTGAGGTGAATGTTTCAGAGGCAGATATCGGCAAGGTTAAAGAAGGGCAAGATGTTCAATATACCCTTGATGGGTACCCTGATAGCACATTTTACGGCAAAGTTACCCAAGTCAGACTGGATTCAACAACCACATCAAATGTTGTTACTTACACCGTAATTGTCAGCGTAAGTAATGAAGATTTGAAACTGAAACCTGGAATGACAGCAAATGTTTCAATTATCACAAAGGAAAGTAAGGATGTAATGTGCGCACCTAGTATTGCGTTGAAATTTTCACCTGAAACAAACGGTCAAAAATACAAAAACCAAGGTATTTGGATTTTGGATAACGGCAAACCGCGCAGAATTGATATCAAAGAAGGTGCAAGTGATGACACCAATGTTGAAATCATTTCTCAAAGATTGAAACTTGGCGATGATATTATTGTCGGCTCAAGTGGGGGAAAACGTAAGGCACAAGCAGGTGGTGGCAACAACAGCAAACGTCGTGGCGGCCCTCCTGGGATGTTTTAAGGGGTAAGAAAGGTTAATAAATCATGGATGAGAATATCAAAATCCAAAGAATGAATAATGCTATTAATTATTTGGATGCAGAAAAAAAGAAATGTATAGACACAATACAAAAAATAAATAATGAGCTTGAAGAATTTGAACCTCAGCGCAAAGAAGATTTACGCAACATGTTTATTTTTGAAGTTTTGTGTCTTTTGTTTGGCATTGGCTTATGCTATGGCGGAATTAATATGATTATCCATACTAATAACTTTTTTCTGCAAATTTTTGCAGGATGTTTGATATTTGCAACTTTTGGCATATTCATTCTTTTTTGCATTGGTCCATCTAGTTGGGACAAAGATTTTAAAAATAAATTGAAAGAATCACCTGCGGTTTCATCAATTTATAAACTGCTAAACCTAACCAAAACAGATTTTAATAAAAATCAAAATTGGCAACAGTTGTTAAAGAATAGCAAATTATTCAGCGCATTTAATATTGCAACTTTTGATAACGGATTTCAGGGGGTTATTGATGGGGTTTCTTATGACATTAGTGAATGTGAATTGTTTTATGAGACAAAAGGTAGCAAAAACAGCTCTATTGATACAGCTTTTAAGGGAGTAGTTGTTTGTGTTGAATCCAACAAAAAGATTGGCGCAGAAACATTAATCACATCAAAAAATGACATAAACATTAATAATAGCCGTTTTTCATCAGATAGAAGAACCGAACTTATATGTGTTCTTGCATTTACGATTGTAATATCACTTTTTATGGCATTTAAAACAATGACAGCATTTTCATCAGCTACAGCTTTTAATTTTCCGACAAATGCCTTTTCTATCGGATTATTTGTTCAACCTGTTGGTATTGTTCTTTTAGTTTTACTTGCGGTATTTATATTATTTAAAGTTGCAAAAATGCAAAAGGTTCAATTAGAAGATTCTGAGTTTGAAAAGCGATTTAATATTCAATCAGAAAACCAAGTAGAGGCAAGATATTTGATAACTCCAATATTTATGGAAAGATTAAAAAATCTTAAAACAGCATTTGGTACAAATAATTTGAAATGCTCATTTTTTGAAAACAAAATTATGTTTGCAATTTCAACAAAAAAGGATTTATTTGAACTCGGAAGTTTATATAAATCCCTAAAATCAAAAAAATCTGTTGAAGAATTTTATTACAACCAAATCAAATCTATTCAAGATATGGTTGAACATTTCAAATTAAATGAAAAGACAGGATTGTAATATGGATTTAATTGAAGTAAAGCACGCAATAAAAACATACCAAACTGGAGAAGATTCGTTCAATGCGCTAAATGATGTATCATTAAGTGTTAAAAAAGGTGAATTTACTGCAATTATGGGAACGTCAGGTTCAGGAAAATCAACATTTATGAATATGTTGGGGACATTAGATAAACCGACCTCAGGAAGTTATTTTTTAGATGGGGAAGATATGCTCAACTTGAATAATGATGATTTAGCACGCGTAAGATGTGAAAAAATCGGCTTTATCTTCCAAGGTTTTAACCTGATTTCAAGAACATCTGCCCTTGATAATGTTTGCCTGCCTATGATTTATAAAGGAGTTCCTGAAGAAGAACGTATTGAACGCGCAAAATGGGCACTAAAAATTGTCGGACTGGAAAAACGTGAAGACCACATGCCAAACCAAATGTCAGGAGGTCAACAACAACGTGTTGCAATCGCTCGAGCTATAGTTAATGATGCCCCTTTGATTTTGGCAGACGAACCTACAGGAAACCTTGATACCAAAACAAGTATTGAGGTTATGGAATTTTTTGTCAGACTGAATGAAGAAATGGGCAAAACTATCGTACTTGTCACTCATGAGCCTGACATTGCAGAATATACAAAACGAGTAGTAAAATTTAAAGATGGAAATATTGTTCTTGATGAGCCAAAATACGTTTGGTTGGCGCACAGGACAAGAGAGACATAAAATATGGAACACATATAAAACTTTGCCCAAAGTTCCTAAAGAAAGGTTATAATGTTAGATTTCAAATCAATATGTAGAATGGCAGTAATTTCGCTAAAAATAAACAAAATGCGCTCAATGCTAACAAGCTTGGGCATAATTATCGGCGTCAGTGCCGTAATTATTATGCTTGCTGTTGGTTCAGGTGCAAGTAAAAAAATCGCCAAAGATATGGAATCTATGGGAAGCAACTTATTGATGATACGTTCAGCCTCAGCTAAATCAGGCGGAGTCCGAATGGGAATGGGTACTCGTCCGACTCTTACAATGAAAGATGCCGAAACTATCGAAAATAAAAGCCGTGGAATTTTAGCTATTGCACCGTACTCAGCAGAATCAAAACAATTAACCTACGGCAATCAAAACTGGTCAACAACGGTTGGCGGAACAACTCAGCCGTATTTTTTGATAAGAAATTATGAAATCGAATCCGGCAGAGGATTTTTGCCGGAAGACAGCAAAAACTGTACAAAAGTTGCAATTATCGGTCAAACCGTTTCAACCGAATTATTTGGCGATGTTGACCCAATCGGCAAAACTATTCGTATTGGCAATGTTCCGTTTAAAGTAATCGGATTATTAAAGACAAAGGGTTCAAGCGGAATGGGGCAAGACCAAGATGATTTGGTGTTTATTCCAATCACAACAGCGCAAAGAAAAGTTTTCGGAACAGATTTCCCGGGAACAGTCAGCATGATTGCTGTCAAAGCTCAAAATGATGAAGTAATAAACGACGCACAAGAAGATATCACAGATATTTTGCGCCACAGACATAACATTGGGAAAAATCAGGACGATGATTTTGAAATAAGAAACCTTGCAGAAATGCAAGAAACCATCAAATCTACAACCAAAACAATGTCATTATTGTTAGGTGCAATTGCAGGGGTTTCGCTGATTGTTGGCGGTATCGGAATTATGAATATTATGCTGGTTTCTGTAACTGAAAGAACAAAGGAAATCGGTATACGTATGGCAATTGGCGCTAAAGCATCTGATATCAGAATCCAATTTTTGATAGAATCCTTTATGCTATCTATGATTGGCGGTTTGATAGGAGTTGCAATTGGCATAATCGGAGCGCACATAATGCACGCACTAGCCGGTATGAATATTGCAATCACAGCCTCATCAATACTACTATCGTTAGGGTTCTCTGCAGCGATTGGCATAGGTTTTGGGTATTATCCTGCCTACAAAGCGTCATTACTTAACCCAATCGACGCATTGAGATACGAATAATCTTGTATTTATTATACTTTTGAACAAAATATTGCCTGAGTTGGTAATTGCCATTTGGATAATATAGGTATATTTTATTCCTATAACTGCAATTTAATAGGGTAAAATATGGTTGACATTCAAAACAAAGATTTTTTGCTTAACTCGATTTTAGAATACTGTGATGATTTAATTACGATTAAAGATGTAAACTTAAAATACCTTGCCTGTAACAGGGCGTTTCTAAATCATCTTGGAGCAGAAAAAGATTCAGAAGTCGTTGGCAAATCGGTCTATGAAGTTTTTAACCCTACAAATGCAGAAATTCTGGCAAGTAAATTTTCTAATGTAATAAATTCAGGCAGCACAAAAACTTGTGTATTCAAAATAAATATAAAAGGAGAGCCAAGAATTGTTAAACAAATTTCATCTCCAATCATCAAAGACGGTAAGTTGCAAGGAGTTTTGTCAATTTCTTCTGATGTCACACAAGAAGAAAATTTAAAATTAAAATTGGTCGAAAAGATTAGTCAGTTGAATACGATTTTGGAATATTTACCGATAAATCTTTATATGAAAAATGCACAAGGGGAATATCTTTTAGGGACAAAATACGCTAAAGACTTTGTAGATAATGGAGTTGACGCTTATTCTGGAATAACCGTCAATATGGATGAATCGAAAAAACAAACATTGAGCGAGGATTCTTATGTTCTAACCAACAAAAAGCCTCTACACGGAGAAAAAACTGCTCAAGATTACAAAGGACAAACACATTGGTTCAGATATCAAAAAGTACCGATTTTGATGGATAATAATGAAGTTTCTGGTTTAATTACACTTGTCAAAAATATTGATAACGAAAAAAATTTAGAAAATCGCAAAAACCTTTTTTTGGCTACACTAAGTCATGATTTGAAAAATCCGCTTTTGGCTCAGATAAGTTCTCTTGATTTGTTTAGCAAAGGTACATTTGGCGAATTGAACGAAACGCAAAAAGAAATGATTGACTTAATTTTAGAATCATCAAAATACATGCGCGATATGCTTTATTCGTTGTTAAAAGCTTTCAAAGACAATCATGGCTCAATCAAATTTGAAAGACGGAATTTTGATGTTTATAAATTAATTTCAAAAATCGTCAAAGAAATGAACGATTTGGCTTTGGAAAACGATATCAAAATCAATTTTGACTCAGCGATTTTGGATGAAGATAAAATGATTTATGCGGACGAAATTCAACTAAGACGTGTTGTTGGCAATATTTTGAATAACGCAATCAGCTATGGTTATAAAAACACTGAAATCAATGTAAAAATGTGGACACAATGTCAAATTTTGAAGATGTCATTTGAAAATACGAGCGACGTTATCCCTGACGATTTGAAAAATATTATCTTTGATAAATATGTCTGTGGTAAAAATGTCACAGGCGGATTAGGCATTGGTTTAGGTTTGTATTTTTGTAAAAAAGTTTTGGAAGCACACGAAGGCAACATTCACCTTGAAACCAACGGCAACCACAACAAATTTGTAATTGATTTGCCTATGCTTGATGAAAATACTGTGACAATCAGCGAAATTGTACTGTAAACTGGTTATTTATCACTTTTTTCTTTCAAATAATCCATATTGCCAAAGTTCAACAACCAATATGTACAACCCCATCCAGTAGAATCCATTTTGCAGTGCTCTTTGTAATTGTATAAACTGGGATGACCAAATGCAACTAAACCTGTTGCTGCCGTATATTTAAAATAAAAAACATCTCTTCCAATTACATTTGGCAACTTGTCACCATTTACATCGACAACAAAAATAATAATACTTGGATATGGGTAATAAACTATTGAGCTGCCATTTAATAACTTAATTTTATAAAAAATTCTATCAATTGCAAAATTACTATAAGTTGTTCCATTTAAAAATTCATATTTGGAATTTGCAATACATAGACCATTTGGGTCATACGTCCCACAATCAATTGCAATTTTTAAATACGGATTTATTTTCTTAGATAATTTTATTGAATTTTCTTCGTTATAATCGCCAACGCCATCCCAGCCTTCAGGTTCACCATTTTCACTTTCTGAAAGTTTTAACATTTGAGTAATTATTGATTGGTCTTCGCGCAATATTGTAATTGTTCGCTTGATTTTATATTCATGCAGCAAGGTCGGAATAGTCATCGCTGCAACAATTCCAATTATGCCAAGAGTAATTAAAACCTCTGCTAGTGTAAATCCAAATTTCACCACATTTGGTAGCGAACCTATTATTTTACGCATCCTGTTACCTCATCTTAAACTATCGCTCACTAGTAGTATACTACTAGTAATTAATACATTACTCTCTTATATATAAAATGTCAATAAGTATAATTACAGATATGAAAGATGAGAGGAACAAAATTTTAGCAAGAAATATCAAGGCTGAACGCTACAGAAAAGGGATTACCCAGTCTGAACTTGCTGAAAAAATTGATGTCAGTGACAGCACAATCAGCCTTATAGAACGAGGGATTCAAACTCCTTCAATCTTTCTTGTGTACGACATTTCCAGATTTTTACAAATTGATATAAATGACCTTTTGAAAAACTTAGATTAAGGATTGTGAACTTTCTAGCATAAAAAATTTTACCACTAGCAAAAAAGTTTTTTCTCATGTATTATATTGTTCATACTCAATAAAATATGGAAAGAACATGCAATTGTTAATTGGAAAAGAATTAAACTCGAATGACAAAATATATAAACCGGATTTTAATTCAAAGTCAGGCAGAGAACTATTAGCGTTTTATCTACAAACTAAATTCAGACAAATATTTTTGTTCGACAAAAAGCAAAAATTACCTATCATCAACAGTATCAACCCCCATTTTATAGATAATTTTTCGCGCAGATTGATAAACAAACCAGCAAAACGCCTTTTGATTGGGGTCACAGGCGAATCGGCGTCAGGGAAATCAACGATTTGTCACGAGATTAAAAACGTTATTGAACAATTGGCAATGCCTGTTACAGTATTGAGTACCGACAACTATTTTAACGATATTTCTGCTTTAATAAACAAATATGGCTCTTTTGATAATTTACGTGATAACGGCTACGATGTAGATGCCCCAACGAGTTTCCAACTAGACACTTTGCGTTCGGACTTGGAAGATTTGTCTGACGGCTTAGATATCAAAGCTCCAATGTATTTGCCAAACGGAACGGGGGTTTCAATGCCTAAAGCTATTGATATTCCTGCTCAAAAGATTATCGTTGTTGAAGGTATCGCAACAATGTACGAATCAGTAAAAGATGTTTTTGACATCAAGATTTATGTTGAGACGGAAAACGAACTAAGAAAAAACAGATTTATGACTCGTGCAGTTGAAGAACGTAACCAAAGTATGGACAATGCGGAAAAGCATTGGAATTATATTGCACAAGCAGGTGAAAAATATGTTAAACCATTCCGCAAGGAAGCTGATTTGGTAATCAACGGTAATTCTGATTTGAAATACTTCGCCCACATGCTTGAGTATATTTACGATATTACAAACAATTTCCAATAATAAGCTATTGGACAATTGGATTGCTAATTTTGGGATGTGCGAAATGATAATATACATCCTAAATGTCCGCCACTGGTGGGAGGACCGAAATCTTTGATTTCAAGGTGGGGGATATGACCGATATGTAGTGGATTACTACGTCGCGCTGTAGAGGCAATTATCCCATTTGTAAAATATCGTTCCTCGTAATGACATGTTTTGTATATTGTCATTCTGAAAGCTTAGAAAATTTGTGTGAAGTATGAACACATAATTTTCTTGCTATTCAGAATCTATCAATGTTGATTTTAAAAAGAATACATGTCACCCTGAATTTATTTCAGGGTCTCTAATATTACAAATTTCACATAAGACTAATTTGTTTTATTAGAGATGCTGAAACAAGTTCAGCATGACTAAATATTTAACTGTCATTCCGAATTGCGGATTTTGGTCAGTGCGCCGTGTGAGCGTAGCGAACCCAGCACGTCTTGGCGAGAACTGCATTGAGTTTTGTGAGCAGAGGCTG
>DHMN01000053.1:42963-60676 GCA_002405805.1 Cyanobacteria bacterium UBA4641
GAGCCGCCAATAATCCAAGACTAGTTCGGAATCCTTTCAATAATCAGGATTTATCAATAATAACATTTGTTAAATATTAATTATGAAAAAGATTCTGAATCAAGTTCAAAATGGCAGTTAAGCATGTAAGGTGGGCTAACTAGCCCACCTGTTAAAATTTTATATTACCCTCGGAGTTAAATTTTACTCTTCCCATCAAAGTCCCTACCACGGATAACTATTTGGAATTTCCCAGCCATTTGCGCGAATTAATGCTGCACAATAAAAGCCATTTCCATTTTTAGAACAACTTTTCCTAATCTCTTCATCAGATTTATCCGCACCATAAGGGATTATTGAATCCTCTTCCTCAATCCTATACAAAAAGAAAACATCTTTGCCTAACTGGTTAGGTTTTTCTGCTCCGTTTATATCTACAATAATAACCCTATCATTATCACCGGTGATAGAATCACTTCCTGCAGAATAAGCCGAATAGGCATATAAAAATCCATCCAAAGTTAAAAATGGAGTCCTGCCGCCATGATTTGGAGAAGAATATGAGCCATGTGTAGCCCCATTCAAATAAGACCAAGGAGCATCTGACTTGTAGCCGCAATCAGTCACAGGATTACAAACTTGAGCAATCTTCATATACGGTCTAAAATATTTGTCCACAAACTCTTTTTGTGTCAAAGTTCTATCCCAATTTTCTACTTCACCATTTTCTGATTCTGAGAGTTTAATTGCCTGATTTATTGAAGAAACAGCACGTTTTAATTTAGCAGCCGTGACATGTTTTTTGTGAGCTGTCATAAGCGTTGGAATGGTCAATGCCGCCACAACCCCAATGATACCAAGCGTGATAAGCACCTCCGCTAGGGTAAACCCCAATCGCGCCTTGGTTGGTGGCAAAACGTGCGTAGCACCTTCTGCCGATGAAAAGCCAAATTTCACCTTATTCTGTGATAAACCTGCATACCTAACGCTTTCAATAAATTTCAACATATTCTCTCCGCTTATATTTATAACTTATTACTTATTATTTACAACTTATAACACAATACAAGTTATAAGTCAAAGTTTATAGAATTATAACTATGGATAAAAAAGAATTATTAAAGATTTTTGGGAAAAATGTTAAAATCGAACGAATAAAAAAAGACCTGACACAAGAACAATTGGCTGAAAAAATGGATGTCAGCCAAAACTACATCGCCTGCATAGAAACAGGCAAACAAAATATGTCTTTGGGCAAGATTTTGGAACTTGCGCAAAACTTAAACACAGATATTCACAATTTGCTGAGCTTTAATAAATAATTTGAACATTTACCTGACGCGCACGCGCTTTGTTATCAAAATCAATCAAAATAACTTGTTGCCATTGACCAAGCTGCAACACACCATCAATCAACGGAACATGAGTTGAATTTCCGATAATTGAAGCTCTCACATGGGCATATCCGTTGCCATCATGCCACATTTCATCGTGGTGATAAAGCGCATTTGTCGGAGCGATTTTTTCCAATGCCTCCGGCAAATCCACAAGCAATCCAGGCTCAAACTCAATATTGGTAATCGAAACGGTACTACCTTGCGCATAAATAAAAACAACCGCATTTTGCAACTGGTGAGTGTAAACAACATTGCGAATTTGCGGAGTTATATCAATAATATCCGTATTTCCTTTGGTATGAATAGTAAAAACATCATTTATAATAGTCATGGTTAAAACATATACCCCTTTTGTTTAATTGTAGAAAGAAAAATCACTAAATGCAACGAGGTATTTATAAATATTAAGGAAATATAGGCAAAGGGAAACTAGGTAATCCTTAACAAGACTTGCGATTACTATGTCACTCCGTTAAGACCAATGATATAATTCAACTACGCCTCACATTAAACATGCCTCCGAGCCTGCCAATAAATCTTACAGATAGCCAATCAAATTGGCAGGCTACTTCGCGCTCGGCTTGTCTTTCCTCGTAATAATATAGCTTCTCAGATAGGACACTTCGTGTTTTCCTCGTTACTTTAGAACCTTAACAAACCTCCATCCTAAATTATCCCCTCTCTTAACAATTTGCTATTTATTTTAAAGTGATATAATATAATAGCTTATTTAATTATAGGGAGAGTAACTTTATGTCAAGTTCTTATGACAGATATAAAAGGCAAAGAGCAGCAAGAGAAATCGCGCGTGAAAATATTTCAAGGCGTGGCAGAAAACCTGAAAACAAATTTTTTTATAACTTGAAAATGTTTGTTTTGACATCTACTGCTTTATGCTTAGCAGGCTTTGTAGCATTAAATTTGTACTTGTCTTCATTGCCTCCGATTGAAAATTTGGAAGATTTTAAACCAAATATTGTAACCAAATTTTATTCAGAAGATGGGGAAGTTATCAAAACTTTCACGGCTTATACTTATGATAAAGTCGAGTTGAAAGATGTTCCTGAAACTTTGCAAAAAGCCCTGATTGCAACAGAAGATAAAAACTTCTATCATCACCATGGGTACGATATTTTAGGTATTGCAAGGTCTTCAATTCAGAACGTAATTGCACGTCAAGCAGTACAAGGTGCAAGTACCTTGACTCAGCAGTTGGCAAGGATTTTGTTCTTGTCTAACGAAAGAACTTTGACAAGAAAAATTAAAGAATTAGAAGTTGCTGCAAGAATTGAAAAAACCATTTCTAAAGACCAAATCTTAGAAATGTATTTAAATAATGTTTATTTAGGCGCAGGTGCGTATGGGGTGTCTGCCGCATCTAAGATTTATTTTAATAAAAAGTTAAGTCAATTGACTTTGCCTGAACAAGCCTTGATTGCAGGTTTGCCACAGGCTCCATCTGTTTATAACCCATATCACAACAAAGAACTTGCTATCCAAAGACGTAATCAGGTTCTAAAAAGAATGTTGACTATGAAATATATTACAGAGGATGAATATAACAAGGCTATCAAAGCCGATGTCAGATTGAGTTCTGTTCCTCAAATTTATACAACAAATAAAGCTCCATATTTTAGCGATTATGTTGTAAGAGAGATGGAAAAACTCGGTTTTGAAGAAACTGATATTATCCATGGTGGTTATAAAGTTATCACAACACTTGATTCTAAAGCTCAAGAAAAAGCAAACGAGGCTATATTAAGTAATATGAGAGCGTATGGGTTGACTGGAGCTTCAAGACAGGCTGCAGTATTTTCATTTAGCCCAATTGATGGTAGAATTTTGGTTTACGCAGGTGGTAAAAACTACGGAGAAAGCCAATATGACCGTGTAACTCAAGCTGTTAGACCCCCTGGGTCTGCATTTAAACCGATTGTTTACGCAGCAGCGATGGAAAAAGGTATTTCTCCAAACGACTTGGTTGATGATAGCCCTATTACTATCGGTACTTGGTCTCCTCGTAACTCAAGCCGTCACTATAGAGGAAAAATCCCTGTATACAAAGCGTTGATGGTTTCATCAAACGTTTGTGCGGCAAGAATTATTCAAGATGTCGGAATTCGTTCGGTTATTCAACTTGCAAAAGTGTTGGGACTTACAACTCCGTTGCAATATGACTATACAATCGCACTTGGTTCAAACGGTGTAAAATTGTTTGAATTTGTCAGAGCTTATGGTGCGTTTGCAAACGGAGGTTATGTTGTTCAACCTTATGCGATTGAAAGAATTGAAGACTCAAGAGGTCGTGTTCTTTATAGGGCAGGTAAGGCTAAATCTTCTCACCAAATCAGCTTGAAAACAGCAGCAGAAATGACCGCAATGATGAAAACAGTAATTTTGTCAGGTACAGGTACGGCGGCAAATATCGGCAAACCTGCAGCAGGTAAAACAGGTACAACCGATGATTCAAGAGACGCTTATTTTGTTGGTTATACTCCTGATATCGTTACCGGTGTTTGGGTTGGTGATGATAATAACAAGAAAATCCCAGGATTGTATGGTGGTACAGTTCCTGCAAGAATTTGGAAAGATATCATGACTGTTGCAACAAGAGACTTGGGCGACAGAGATTTTGATTATCCTGAAATCGAATTAACAAATTATCATAAAGGTTTTGGAAAACCAAAAGTTATAGGAGATGATGAAAATCCTTCTAATGAAGGTAGAACAGTTACACCTGCAGAATCTCCTGCGGTAGAAAACAATTCGGAAGAACCTGTTTCAGCTCCTGCTACAACAACAAAAGAATCTTCACCTGCTGTTGAAACTAAACAGGCAGCGCCAAAACCTCAAAGTGCACCTGTTCCGCAAAAAGCAACAAGCAAGGCTGCACCGATTCCAATGGCTGTGCCTGAAGGAATGAGATAGAAAAATTTTCCTAAAATTTACGAAGTCCGTGAGAAATTCTTGCGGACTTCTTTTTTATATTTTCTTGCTATAATAAACCTATGGACATGAAAAACATACTTGCAATAAATTTTGGTGGAATTGGGGATGAAATATTTTTTCTTCCGACTTTGATTTCGTTGAAAAAAACTTTTCCTAATTCAAAAATTACATTGGCACTTGAGCCAAGGAGTAAAAGCGTAAAAGATTTGACTGACATTATTGATGATTTGATGTTGATTGATGTTAAAGGAAAAAATAAATACACTCAAATGCTTAAACTACTGTGGCAAGCAAGACACGGCAAATTTGACCTTGTTGTTTCATCAGGCGGAAATAAACTTATTAGTATATTATTGTTCTTGATGGGGATAAAAGAGCGTTGTGGGTATGATACAGGCGCATTGAGCAGAATTTTACTCACTCATCCTATGAAATTGAACAAAAACCAATATGCCTGTAAAATGTACCATGACTTGATTCGTGAGATTACAGATATCAATACTGAACTTCCGGAGGTAAATATTGAGCGAAAAGAAAAAATTCAAAATTCTGTTTTGATTCACCCCGGAGTCAGCAAATTGAGTGTTCAAAAAGGCTGTATTAAAACTGTTCCTGCTGAAACTTGGGCAAAAACGATTGATTTGTTGGTTGCAGAAGGGAAAAAGGTTATGCTTGTCGGTGGACCTGACGACAAGGAATGTATTGAAACTATTTTGAACACTGTAAGAACTCAAAATTTTGAAAATCTTTATGGTACAACCAAGAGTTTGAAAGACTTGGCGGTGTTGATATCATCTGCTGAGAAGTTTTTATGCTCTGATTCTGCGCCATTGCATGTGGCTGTAGCATTGCATACCAAAACGTACGTTATTTTTGGACCAACGGATGTAAATGCTTTGATTCCAAAAACAGACTCGGTTGTTCCGATTATGGCAAATGATAAATGTGAATTGAAACCATGTTTGTGGGCGCGCCGTCAAACTACTTGCGAAAAGCTAAGCTGTCTAAAAATCACCGCATCTCAAATCGCCGAGACTGTGTTGAAAAAGTAAAGAGGGATGTGGCTTAAAAAGTAGGTGTCTTTACCAAGCCAACAAATTTTACTTTCCGAATCTCCAATTGAACAAGAGAAACATCGTCATTCTGAACTTGATTCAGGGTTATATAGATAAAAAACATCACTCAAAAAATCTGCGCACGTAGTAGTTTTTGTCCTGTTTTAACTCTTCTTTTGCCTTGTTCAAATCAGGGTCATCAAAATTGTGAGTCAAAATTTTTGCAGCCTTTTCTCTAATTGTGTATTCATTAATATTTTTTGTACGCAAAATAATTTGTTTAAGTGAGGTGAAATCTATTTTGTCATAAAATTCATAAATCGTTTCTAAACACCAATATAACTTGAAAGCTTCTTTGTTGACTTTGTATTTGCCATCTTGAAAGTCGAATTTTTCAACAGTATCAAGTAGAGAATTTGTTAAATTTGTCAATTTTGGGCAAAAAGTATTGCAAAATTTTTCATTATTTTTTAAATTGTAAATTGCGCTGATAACGTTTCTACAAATGTTTGCATTTATATCAATAATTGCATCTAAAAAAACATCAAAATTTTCAATACTGCAAAAATAAGGCAGATACTTTGGATTTGACATAAATTCATTCAGCCTTAATGAAACAGCCTCGCGAATTTTTCCATCTTGACCGGTCAAGTTATCAACCAAAACTTTGGTATCTTCATTTGATGTGATTTTTTCAAGGCGCAATGCAGCGATTTGTTTTTGCACGATATTTCCTGTTCTTAACAGCTCAATTAACTCTTCGTGTGAATAGTTTCCTTCGTACAATTTCAACGCCTGCGCAAAGTTTTCATCCAAAGTTTCATAATAACTGTTATTCAAATTTTAGTCCTCATTTTGCCTGTACTGTTAATATAACATAAAGACTGTTGTTTTTTGACGGCTAAATCGTTTAAATGTATGATATACGTTAAACAAGTTAAGCTATAATAGTAGTAGGAGAAATATTTATGGGTAATATTATTTCATTATTACAAGAAATTTTTATGCTAAAAGAGGATAATAGCGCAAAAGTTGGTTTGTCAGCTTTTAAAGAGGTTAAAACCCCTGTTGAAAGACCTCTGAAAAAAGCCCCTGCCCCTAAAGAATTAAAACTTTCTGATTTGATGAGAAAAGGCAGTTATTAAACTTTTTTATTCTTTTGGAAATTCTGATACACTTTTGCAAGTGTTGCTATTGCATTGGTTTGAACGATTGTGTTTGTATCATCGCAAGTTTTGGCAAGTGGAATTATAAATTTTTCCAAATCCATTTCAGAATTTTCTGCCAATTTGTTTATGCAGGCTATTGCAGAATTTCTGACAACCCAGTTAAGGGACTTCAACGAGTCAATAATTTTGTCTTGCAACAAGTTGCCATATCTGCAAATCCCTGAGATTGCATTTTTTCTGATTAAGTCGTTATCTTCTCCGATTTTGTTAAACAGAATGTCAAAAGTTTCTTCACTTGGAAAATTAGACAATGCCGAAACCGCAGCCGCTGCAACAGTTGAGTTTGACGATTCGGTTTTATCTTTTATTACAGATAGAATTATTTGTTCGTAATTTTTGCTGCTTTCGCTGATTTGAGGTTTTTTGCGTGTTACAGTACCTTTTTTGCCATCAGGCAAAATGTATGAAAAACCTGCTCGAGTGACCGCTTCTTTTGCCAACTCAAGTGTTTCAAAACTCAAACTGTCTGAACCAAGCGGATGTGGAATTTTTTGAACAAGAGCTTTTGCAGAATTTTTTAGCGGAATTGCGTTTACTATATAAACGGTCTTTCCTGCTTTTTGTTCTTCTTTTATTGCAATGTATTGCATAGTCTAAATCCCTTCATAAAAAATACTTTTATCCAGTTGGTTGAAAAATTCTTGATAAACTTTGGGGTCATAAACTCTCAAAATTCTTGTTGGTGCGGATTTTACATAGGAGTAGCCGTCCGCGTTTAGCAAAACTTTTTGAACTAATACAAAACGGACTTTTGTCATATTTTTGCCAAATGGTTCGACATTGACATTTGAATCCACAACAATGGTTTTTGGGTGAATTTCGTTGGAGATTTGTCTTGTTGGGTCAACCATATAATATGCTGTTGTTCCATAAGAAAAAACAGTGTATGCAGTAAATAATGCCAGTAAAAATGACTGTTTTGACAGTCTGCCTTTATTGACGTAGCGGTGTTTGTAGATTTTTCGCGCGCGCAAATATCCAAGTTCCGGTTCGATTTCTTGGACTACAAATCCGCTGTCTTGCAGAGTATTTATGGCTGCTTTCATTACTCTTGCGCTATCAGGTGTGTCATAAAAACGAGTTTCGATTTCTCGTCGCTCAAGTTGAGATAATGACTTTACTTTTTTTGCCATTGCACAATTTGAAGATACGCAAAAGAAACTTATCAGCAAAAATGTTGTTACAATCTTTTTTATCATATTTTTTGTTTCTGTAAAAATATTGCTTTATCTACTTTTGAGAAAAAGTCTTGGTAGTATTTTTCGTCATTTACATCGTCAATAAATTGTGCATTTCCGTATACATTTAGGAGTTTACGTTTGAAATTTACCCTTACTCTCATACTTTTTCCGTACTCGGTTACGTTAGCGGTTGTTTCAATTGTTGCAACTTTTACGCCATTATAGTTTAAGCGAGCTTTTGACAACCCAAATTCCTTAGAAATATCAATGTTTGGGTCAGAGGTGTCAAAATCTTTTACCCCATAGATAAATCCTAATAGTGGATTGGCGTTATAGACAATAAAACCTTCATCTTGCAAAACATTTAACATGGCTTTCATTACAAGAGGTTTGTCTGCTGTTTCATAAGTCCTTGTTTGGAATTGGCGTTTTTCAAGTTGAGACATCGGAGTGATAATGTCTTCAGATTGTCTTTTTTTAGCTGAAACAGGCAGTGCTAAGCAAAATATAAATAAAATTAATAATAATCTTTTAAACATTCAGCACCCCACTAAAAAGAACTCATGTGGTATGAGAATGATGAAACATTGTGGTTGTTGTCAAATTTTAGAACAACTGTTAATGTTTTTTGATTTGATTGGACCGTTCCACCGCTTTTGCTGTAACCGACATTGCCCATACCACCGCCGATACCGCTCCAGCCAAAGCCACCGCCAAATCCGCCGACATTGACACCAAAACCTGAACTTCCGTAAGATGTGATAGATGAAACTTTGTCATAAATCCAAGTTTCTTTGCCATCAGCATCTTGGGTTACAATGTTTGGTGAACCCAAAATTTGAGCTACATCAGCTTGAGATGTTCCAACTTTGATATCTCGTTGAACAAGACCAAGTGTCATTTGTTGCTCTTGTATCGGTGTTGTTAGTGGTGTACATTTTTCTGGGTGCTTTCTGCATTTTCTGCTAACTTTTGGAGCATCGTTGATTGCAAAAACCGGTGCTGCTATTCCTAAAACCAATAAAGAAATTAATAACTTTTTCATTACATACTCCTACTATTTTATAGACTTTTTGACAATATTATAGCAAGTTTTATAAAATTTTTAAAGTTGTTTTTGACATTATTAAAATAATTCGTTATAAACAAGTTATGAAAAGAATTTTTGTTTTGCTATTTATATTTTTGCTTGGTGCTCCGGTGTTTTCTGAAGTTATTACAGGCGGAGTTGAGTGTTCTGTAGAAGATGCGCGCACTGATGTATTTTCAACGGTTCCGATAAAGCCTGATTTTAATTATTTGAGAGCAAATCTTGTTGACCAAAACTATGGTGAAAATATTTCAACTTTGCTTAGCGGAAAGACCGAATTGAAAGACCGAACTTTGGCAAAATTTTCTGATGGCAGTTATGGCGTGATATATAAAGACAATCCGAAAAGTGTTTTGTATTACTCACATGATGGAATTTTGACACATAATGAATTAAAGGAGTCGCTGGATTTTCCTTATAAAACGTATAAATACACTCCGCAAGGTCGATTGGTTAATATGACATTGAGGGTGTCAGAAGATGAGACATTTATTTTTACACCTGATAAAAAGCTCCTTGCGCATTGGCTTGGTGCGGTTTGTTATGATGAAGACAAGAACATCCTCATGCGCCGCCAGATTGTGAAGTAGGGTAAGAAGATAGCTTAGATTTGAATGGGATTATGAAGTCACTCCGTTAAGACCAATGGTACATTTGCAAGTAAACTTTCATCGTAATGACATAAAAAATATTGTCATTCTGAAAGCTTAGAAAATTTGCGTGAAGAATGAACGCATAATTTTCTTGCTATTCAGAATCTATCAATTTGATTTTAGTCATGCTGAACTGCGGATTTTGGCAAGTGCGCCGAGTGAACGAAGTGAACCCAGCACATCTTGGCGAGAGCTGCGTTGAGCCGGTCGAGCCGCCAATAATCAAAGACTGTTTCAGAATCTCTAAATAAACATATTAGTCTTATATTCAATTTGTAGTATTTGAGACCCTGAAACAAGTTCAGGGTGACACTTAGACTAAAGTGTTCATTAGAGAATCAAATTCAGAATGACATAGACCGATGTGTTAAAAATATACAGTAAAAAACGTCGGCAGCGAGTAAACTCGCTGCCGACATCTATCCTTTTTATATCAAAACTTATTTAAGCACAATACCCTTGCTCAACAAAGTTTTTGCAGCATCAATATATTCTTTAAATTGAGCTGAGACACTTTGCACAAGTTTACTTGGATCTGTCTCACCTGAAAATCTGCATTTGTCCCCACCAAATGCCATAATATGTTTGCCTTGGGCTCCAGCATTTCTAATTACAACTTTATCAATACCCATTTGCGCAAGTTTAGAATTTGGAGCATATTTAATTTCTTTCGCTACTCTGCCATAACCTCTACGCATAGGTTCTTTTTCCAAAAATTTTGTTACTGTAGTACCTGCTTTTGTTGTCAATTGACTGATTTGAGTTGCATTTAACATAATAAATTTTCCTTTCCTTTTACTTTTCTACCATTTGAATATTGCCTATACTTAGTTAAAAGAAAATTTATTTAAACAATTGCTCCACCCCACCACATCATATCATATCATATCATATCATATCATAAAGGGCATTATAGTTGAATTTGAGGGTATTTAAAATTTGTTTTTACATTTCTTAATAATTACTTTTTGTGTGAAGTTTTGCCCCTACTTGTAATTCTGAAAGTTTAATTTACTATACAAATATAACAAAATACACTATGTCATTCTGAACTTGTTTCAGAATCTCTAATAAAGCATATTAGTCTTATATAAAATTTGTAATATTTGAGACCCTGAAACAAGTTCAGGGTGACATAGTTTTGATTTGCTCAAATAGAGATTCTGAATAGCAAGAAAATTATGCGTTCATTCTTCACGCAAATTTTCTAAGCTTTCAGAATAACATAGACCGATGTGTTTTCGTAGGTCAGCATTGCCATGCCGACAAATTTACATGTTAGATTATTAAAACCAACCTATTTTATGAATAACTTTAATAGCCCAACCTCCTGCCTTCCTGACCTCTGATATATTAACAAATGTAAAAACTTTTAACCTTTCTGCAATTTTGGCAAATAAAAATACTTTATATATATGGTTAAAGGTCAAGGTTAGTATATTTATATTTGAAAGGTTTTAGTAGTAATGGCAGACACATTAAGTTTAAATACTAATATCAGCAATGCTCAAAATATTGGTCTAGCAGGTAACGCAACAGGAGCACAAAGTACAACATCTGCAGCTCAAAACAACAAGTCTCTAAACAGTATTTTTTCTAATAATTCATTGAACGCAACAACTAATGATTATTCAAACGATTTGATGATGGCAAATCTAAACTTTAGTTCAATTGCATCAGGTCAAGCTCCACAAGCAGCTCAAACCGAGCAACCGCAAGCACAAGCTCAGGCTCAAATTCCGTCTCAACAAGAGCAACAAGCTCCTGCAACAACTGCATTTACATCAAATGCAACAGACCAATTGACAGGTTGTCTAGCTGACCAAAACTCCCCTAAAAAATCAAATATCGGCAAATTGATAGGCGCAATCGGCGGTTTCTTCGCTCCATTTGCAGGTAAAATTGTAGGACTTTGCAAAGGTCAAAGCGCAAAAACATTGTTTAATTTCAAACAATTAGCCATCACTTGTCCGCTAATCGGTGCCGCAGGCTTAGGTGTAGGTGTACTTGTTGACAGTTATTTAGATACAAAAAATGCTAAAAAACCTGTTCAACAATTGCAAGCGCCACAAACCGCGCAACCTCAAGCCCAACAACTTGCAGCATAAATTTATTCGGTCAGGTCAATAAATTTTGCACTCGGATACTCCGAATTTCCATCAAAATTTTTGGCAGCTGATTCTAATGCGTTTTTAAGAAGTTCATTAATTTGGACTTCTTTTCCGTTTTGCAGAACTTTTGTCTTAGGTAAATTTTTCAAAACCTCAAACCCTTGTTCGCCTGAGCCGATATATGGGTCGATGGTACATGTGAAAACACGATTTGGTTCTATCGGTTTTTGATTAGAATCAAGCAAGTCTTCCCCATTAATTGCAATTTGGATAATTTTACAAGTGTTATTTTCAAAATCGCAACTATCTGTCACGGTGACATTGCGCGAACACTGAATAAACCGTGCATTTCCTCTATCTTTCAAAGTTCGATTTAACACCGCATTTTCAAAAACTTTTTTCAACTGTGCAACTGTAATATTAATTGTCTCAATAGTCGTTGTTGCACAAATCACCTTGCCCAAATCGTATTTTGTAATAACATCACTATCAGCCAATCTCAGCGGATACATTGTATACCCTGTCGAATGGAACGCGATATCGGTTTTTCCGAGTTTGCGCATATTATCAGAAATAAATGTTCCCAATGGACATGGGTCAGAATAGCATTTGGTCAAATTCAAGACCCTTTTTGTAATGGGTTCTCTTAGTCCTGTTTTCCTCTCATACTCAATAATAGGGCTTTCTAAAGGTTCGATAAATTCAAGCCTGTCAAGTTGGATTTCCACAACATTTTCAACCTTTTCATCAATCGTCATTTTATATAGAGTTCTTGCAAAAGAAAGCGGATAAAAAATATTATTTTCATAATCAGGTTTGATTGGCGAATGTTCATGCCCACCGATAATCAAATCTATTTTTATATCATTTGCTGTTGCAAAGTCTTTCAAACTCTTGCTATACGTGTACCAATGATGGTTTAGAACAATAATTTTGTCATAATCTTCCTTGACAGACTCAATTAAATTTTTAAAACACTCTTCAGGCGGAATCAAATCGTAGTTAAACTTTTTGGCACACGAATTATTTAAACAAAATCCGGTTATCAGAAATTTTTGACCATTTATTTCAATAATTTTATATTCTAAAACCCAATCAGCATGCCGGTTTGTCTTGTTATCAATCAAATTTGCACAAATAACATTTATACCTGCATTTTGGAATTTTTCAACAGTTTGTCTCAAATATTCAAAATCGCATTTTTTAAATCCGAAATCGTTATTACCAAGCGCGATAAAGATTTGAGCCTGCGGTATAAGTTCTTTTATTTTTAAATACGCATTTACCGAAAGGTCTTTATCATAAATTCCTTTGAATAAATCACCGCTATCAAGTAACAAAAATGGTGTTTTGTTGTCTTTTTCAAAATTATAAACACCTGAAAGCAACTTGCTCAAGTTTCGGCTTTCCTGATGCGAATCTGTTATTGCATAGATATTTGTTTTCACTGTTAAAATCCTTCTTGCTTACAAAATACCAAAATAATATGCTATAATCAACGTATGAATGAGAGATTGAAAGAAAGCTTAAAACTACTGCCATCCCTTCCTGGATGCTACATTTACTACAATGCGGACAACGAAATTATTTATGTAGGCAAAGCAAAAATTTTAAAACGCCGTGTAATGTCTTATTTCAACCGCAAGCACCACGACAGCGTAAAAGTCAACGTTTTGGTCTCTCAAATTGACCATTTGGAATACATAATCACAAACACAGAAGTCGAAGCCCTCATCCTAGAAAGTCATTTAATCAAAAAACACAAGCCAAAATATAATATTTTATTAAAAGACGACAAAAACTATCCGTATTTTTTAATTACAAACGAAGATTTTCCAAGAATTTCAATTGTGCGCAAACGCCACATCAACCCTGAAAAAGGCAGATATTACGGACCTTATACTGACATTCGCGCAATGCATTCAACTTTGGATTTTTTAAAGAAAATTTTTCCGCTAAAGCAATGCAAAACTCCAAAATTCAAAACAAGACCTTGCCTTTATTACCACATCGGCAAATGCCTTGCACCTTGTCAAAATATGGTATCAAGTGAAGAATACAAGGCAATTGTACATCAGGCAGAATTGTTTTTATCAGGTAAGCAATCAGAATTGATGGCGCAATTAATGACCCAAATTCAAAAATACTCTGATGCTGAGCAATATGAAAAAGCAGCGCGCTTGAGAGACAGTTATTTCGACTTAAAAAAGACACTGGAAAAACAAAAAGTTGTCTACGAAAACACGAAATTAAACGAAGATATTATCTCACTTCTGCACGAAGACGGAATTTTGACAATCGTCATTATGATGATTCGCGAAGGGCGACTTATTGACAAAAAAGACTTTACCTATGATGTTGAAGATGAAGACAAGACAGAATTTTTTGCAACATTTTTCAAAGAATATTACAACACGCTATCTTTGGAATTTCCTGACAAAATCGTTTCAAATGAACTTGAGGCAGTTGGTGACAAAGCACTTTATGAAGAGTGGTTGAATATAATTTCAGGCAAAAAGGTAAAAATTAGCTACGGCAAATCCGCGCAAGGTAAGGAATTGCAAACGCTTGCCGATAAAAATTGCCGAGTAGTTTTGGATAACGCAAAACTTTCTAAAATGTCCAAAATTAACGAAGATTTCAACAACATCGGCTCATATTTGAAAGAAAAATTGCATCTGAACAATTTTCCTTACCGTATGGAATGTTACGATATTTCGCATATCCAAGGTACAAACACAGTTGCCTCAATGGTTACATTCATTAACGGATTAAGCAAAAAATCCGCATACCGAAAGTTCAAAGTTAAATCAACCGAAGGCAAGCCTGACGACTTTTTATCAATGAAAGAAGTTCTGACAAGAAGACTTTCAAGACTGGGTGAAAAAGGTTGGGAAAAACCTGATTTGATTATCATTGATGGTGGTAAAGGTCAATTATCAAGTGTTATGGAAATCGTTGAAGAAATGGGAGTGACAGGAATTGATTTTGTCAGCCTTGCAAAAAGACAAGAAGAAGTCTTTCTCCCTCACAACACTCAATCCATCTTACTTCCACGTGAATCAAGCGCACTATTTTTAATCCAACGCATAAGAGATGAGGCGCACAGATTTGCAATTACATATCATAGAGATTTACGCTCAAAAAGCAGTATCAAAGATACTTCTAAAAAATAAAATTCCAATTAAATCAAATTGTTATAATGTTCTGCGTAAAAATCGCCAAATCTGTCTTCCAAAATCGCTTGACGACATTTTTTCGCAAAATCAATCAAGAATTTGATATTGTGTATAGACAAAAGTGTTGATGCAGTTTGTTCTTGACATCTCCAAAGGTGTCTGATATATGCTCTTGAGTGATTTTTACAAGCATAACAATCGCAACCTTCAACAAGTGGCGATGGGTCATCTTCGTACTTTTTATTTTTGATGTTAGATTTGCCGTTCCAAGTGAAGAATGAGCCATGTCTTGCGTTACGAGTCGGCAAAACGCAGTCAAACATATCAACACCGAATTTAATTCCGTTCAACAAATCTTCAGGAGTACCTACTCCCATCAAATAACGAGGTTTATATTTGGGCAAAAGTGGTGCTACAAGTTCGGTAAAGTGATTTTTGATATCGGTAGGTTCACCTACACTAACTCCGCCAATTGCATACCCTACAGCATCATAAGATGAAATAACTCTTGCGCTTTCGCGTCTCAAATCATCAAAAAACGCACCCTGAACAATTGGGAACAAAGCCTGACGCGGATTTGTTTTTGCCTTAATACATCTTTCAAGCCACCTATGGGTACGTTCCATTGCAGCTTTTGCCGTATCGTAATCACAAGGATAAGGCGCACATTGGTCAAATGCCATAATGATATCTGCACCGATATTTTGCTGAATTTTCATAGAAATTTCAGGCGAAATATAATGACGAGTACCATTTTTAGGGTCTTGAAATTCTACACCGTCCTCGGTAATTTTATTCAAATGAGCTAACGAAAAGACTTGAAACCCGCCGGAATCAGTCAAAACAGGCTTATCCCAGTTCATCCAGCCATGGATTCCGCCAAAATTATGAATCCTTTCATCCCCTGCGCGCAAATACAAATGATAAGAGTTACCCAAAATAATTTGAGCACCTGTATCTTTTATTTGGTCACAAGTTAAAGACTTCACGGCAGAATTTGTTCCAACCGGCATAAAAATCGGGGTTTCGATTTTCCCATGCGGAGTTGTCAAAATACCTGCTCTTGCTCCGGTTTGAGCATCTTCATGAATCAATTCATAATTAAAAAAATCTTTTTCGTCCATAAATTTTGATTAGCCTTCTGAATCCAAACTTTCAATAACAAGTTCAGACATACATTTTCCATCAGGGAACAATTCGTTCTCATTGAAATAAATTTTAATTTCGCGTTCAGCACTTTCAACACTGTCTGAACCGTGAACAATATTATATTCTTTAAGCTGTGCAAAATCAGCACGAATAGTACCAACCTCAGCTGTATTTGGGTCAGTTGAACCCATCAAGTGTCTTGCACCTGCAACTGCATTGTAACCTTGAATAACCATCGCTACGATTGGACCGCTTTGAATATACTGAATCAATCTTGGGAAGAAAGGTTTTCCTTCGTGCTCAGCATAATGAGCTTTTGCCTGCTCATCAGAAACATTAAGCATTTTCAAACCGATAACCTTGTAGCCTTTAGATTCAAATCTTTTAATAACTTCACCAATCAAACCTCTTTGAACACCATCAGGCTTCACTGCAATAAAGGTTCTTTCTTCTGTATGCATAAATTTTCTCCTCTTTAATCAATCTATGGCAATTATAGCATAAAGATTTTATTTTTGAAACATTTGAGGATATTAAGAGAGGGCAGGAGGTCAAGAGGGCAAGCTAAAACGTCAATATGGAATCTTCCAACCACGATTTTTTATAAGCACTAAACACCAAAGCCCTGCCCCTTTTTTAGAACAATTTTCTTCAACCTCTTCCAATGTCCTATCTACTCCTGCAGGAACAATCTTTTCAATTTCAGGTTTATAAACCATTACAAAAATATCTTTTCCCAGTTGATTAGGTTTTCGATTTCCATTTGTGTCGATATAAAATACAATACTTGCCACATCAGATTTCACACCAAAAGTATTAAATAAGGCGATTTTATAATCATCCATACAAATATTCGTCCCATTATAAAGCTGAAACGAAATGGTCGAACCTCCACATCCGGTTTCAGTTGAGACAATGCCTGCAAAAGAGCCGTTTAAATACTTTGCATCATTAACCCAACAACCTTTTTCATCATAACAGACATTTGCAACTTTAATATAAGGTAAAAAATACGTTTGAAACCACGATTTCATAACAGTCATATCATTCATATTTGTAATATTGCTCATAGCACCATCATCATTGGCAGAAGTCATCATTTGTTGCAAAATTGAATAATCCTCTCGCAACATGCTTTCTGTATGCCTGTTATTTAATTTTGCCAACAAGGTCGGAATCGTCATCGCTGCAACTACACCGATTATGCCAAGAGTGATAAGAACCTCTGCCAAAGTAAATCCAAATCGAGCCTTAGTTGGTAGCGATTTTATGTGCATAGCGCCTTCGGCTAATGTAAAACCAAAACTAAGCTTATTTTTCAATATATTTTTCATTCGACCTCATATATAAACTTTTATTTCTAATATTATAATGTACTGTAATTAATTATCATGCAATTGAATATTTGTCAATGGAGTAAAAAATACAATTATAATAATTGAATGATTATCGTAAAATTATATGATTTAGTTTGGCGTCACAAAGTTAGGGGATATCAAATTGCAGAAGCTACAGGCTTGAGCACGGCGACAATTTCTAAATTGATGCAGGGTGAAAATATTGATGTAAAATTAAGCACAATAAATAAATTGTGCAAGTTTTTTAATTGCAATTTATCGGATATTATTGAGTACATCCCTGATTAGGATTTATGAGGTTGCAAATTGACACATTCGGTTTCCGCAACTCAAACTAAACACTTTAAACAATGTCATTCCGAACTGACTAGAATATGAGTTGA
>DHMN01000053.1:60751-65778 GCA_002405805.1 Cyanobacteria bacterium UBA4641
TACTCGGTGTTTCGGAATCTCTAGCCTTTCACATAGGTCAGTCAATTAGAGACCCTGAAACAAGTTCCGAGTGACGCTTATTACCTCACCCCTTGTGGGAGAGAGGCAGGGTAAGGGTTTGTCCTGTACAGCTTGAAAATTTTCACACATACACTTCCCCCCTCCACCATATTTCCTTCATTGAAATTTACCCACCACTGTGATATATCATAGGATATGGAGAAAAATTGTTACACAATATTTAAAACTTTTTTCAAAGTCGGAACATTGCTCCTTGGCGGAGGATACGTAATCTTGCCACTTTTGACAAGTGAACTTGTAGAAAAAAAACAATGGATTACCACTGATGAATTATGCGAATTTTACGCAATCGGAGCATCTCTTCCGGGGATTATTGCAGCAAATACTGCAATTTTCACAGGACGCAAACTCCTTGGGACAAAAGGAGCTGTTGCGGCAACTGTCGGAATGGTTCTACCTGCGTTTTTGGCAATCGTTCTGCTTGCAACAATTTTATCCGAAATCATCAACCTTCCAACAACTCAACATATTTTCTGGGGAGTCGGAATCGGTGTAATTGTACTATTATTCCTTGCAGTTAAAGAAATGTGGAAAAAATCCGTCAACGACAAATTTACACTTTCGATTTATATAGTATGCACAATTCTTGCCCTAACAAGAAAAGTTCCGCTTGCTCTAATAATTATAGGCGCGTTGATTTGCGGAATCGTTTGGCAAAAGTTTGAAGACAAACAAAAATTAAAAAACGAAAAAGCGGAGGGAAAAGAGTAGATGAAATTATTAATCCAATTATTTTTACAATTTTTCCATGTTGGCGTTTTCTCTTTTGGCGGAGGATATGCAACATTACCGTTTTTATACGATATTGCGGACAAATTCCACTGGTATTCAGCTAAACAATTAACCGATATGCTTGCAATATCTTCAATTACCCCAGGACCTGTTGGCGTGAATGTTGCAACATTTGCAGGTTTCACAACAAAAGGGATTCTCGGTGCGTTAATCGCAACAACTGCGGTTATTTTGCCATCATTTATAATTGTGACTATAGTTTCAAAAGTTCTTGACAAATTTAGAACAAACAGAACTGTTCAAGGTGCAATCCGTGGCATCAAACCTGCAGGATGTGCGCTATTATCAGCAGTTGGGTTAAAGCTGATTTTCACTTCAAACCTACATTTGCTTGGAACATTGATTTTAATTGCATTTATTTCAACAAGTTTCATAAAAAAACAAGACCCGCTTGTTTACCTTGGGATTTCGGCAATAGCAGGACTTGTTTTAGGGTATTTCAATTGGATTGGAGTATAGGGAAATTTAAGCTTTTACGCTCATAGGAATATAAACTTTTTGAACATTTTCTTGAGAAACTTGTTTTGGTTTGGTTGCATTCCAATTTGCAATCACAGAACCGATTGTCTGTCCGATAGTTGATGCAGTAATTGAACCTGCAATAAATACCAAACCGCGAACCAACGGTTTCCATTTTGCATTTATCGGAAGTTTAGCGATTGCGTTATCCAAATGTCCGCGTTTCATATAGCCTTCACCGATAAACATGCCGGCTAAACAACCACCTTCTGTCCAGAATGTTTTTTTGCGTTCTTCTTTTGATGCGGTCAACACTTTAAAACCGCTAGAGGCTACAATTAGAGGGTTTACGTGTTCACTTGCAAAAGTTGCGATTTTGCCAAGACGACGAGCAACAGGGTCAGTTTTTGCAATTTCAAGCACAGTATTTAAACCTTGTGATGCAGGATTTTTCATTTGTGCAACAGATTTTGTTACAGCAGCAGCCTGACCGATTGCTACAGGAAGCCTGCCCAAGTCGCCTGATGCCGCTTTATTAGCATTTGTATATGTAAAACCGACTGATGCAAAATTTACAGGACACATACGACTAATAACCTTTCACACTATAACCTACATTTATATAAAGTATTTGATTAAAGCAAAATTGCAGAATGGTTAAAAGTTTTTACATTTGTTAATATATCGGAGGGCAAGAGGGCTGGAAGGCAGGATTGCGAGCTTTTTATGTCTTTTTGAAAGCTTAGAAAATTTGCGCGAAGAATGAGCACAAAATTTTCTAGCTATTCAGAATCTCTAATTAAGCTCCCTGAACTTGTTTCAGGGTCTTTTCCATGTTAATAATTTAGCAAATGTTACTATTGATAAATATTGATTATTGAAAGGATTCCGAAACGAGTTTGGAATGACAGTGACCTACGTGTTATATTTGAGACCCTGAAACAAGTTCAGGGTGACTTAATTGATAGAAACCAAAATTCAATTGTAACAAAATCTTAACAACTACTACAGATGTCCTAAAGTTTTCACAAAGATATGCCGAACATATATTTGTAAGGAAACAAAAGGGATAAGTCTAATGGGTTTAAACGTAAACTACAATTCATTATACAAAAACGGCATTGACACATCTATCTTAAAAGATGTTTCAACTGAAATTTTGCGCCGTGCTGCCCAAAAGAATTCCCAATACACAAATTCAGTTACTACTCAAAGAGTTAATTCAGTTGCAAAACCTGTTGAATTAGGGGTTGATTTATATCAAGGTAAAATTGATACTAATGTTCAAAAACAAATCGCAATGAACAATGCTTTGCAATTCCAATTCAATGAAGCAACTTTAAATTCTATTAAATATCTAAATTCTCAAGCTGCAATTACAAAACAAGTTGATGGCAAATATATGCCTGCAGTTAATGAAGTTGTAACAGAAACTCAAAAAGCTGCCGAAACAACTTCTGCAACTCACTTTATGAGCATTTTTGCAGCTGCAACAGCTAAAGATAAAGATGGTTCAAATCCGTTTTATAATGGTGAACTCCTTGGCGGAAAAACTGCTAAAAAAGAAGAACACAGTGATGTCGAACCATTGAAAAGTATTTTCGCATAATAAAAGATTTCTCAAAAAAGTTTAAAATTTTCCTTCCTTTTGTTTACTATTTTCCTATTTAATATCTCCCCAAGGAGATATTTTTTTTATGCACAAATTTTATCCGTCTGTCTGATTTAGAATCTTTTGGCTTGGTTTATCTTTGCAGTAATCAGAAAGGAAAGTAGGGTAAAATGAAAATTAATATTTGGTTTGTAATCGCTTGTGTCTTAGTTTTTTGTGTTGGGTACAATATGAACGATGTTGCAGTTTCTTTTCCGAAATACAAAGTTGCGGTGATTGATGTGGCGCAAGTTTTGGAAAATTCTAACGAGGTTCAGGAATTGAAACGTGCGCAGGATAAGGATATGGAAGAGTTAAACACGCTTATTTCAAAGGCGCAAAATGATTTGTTAAATGAGCATAACAAGTCAAAACTTATCCAAAAAGAATCTGACTACAGACAACAAATTGAAACCAAAAAGAAAAATATGGATAAAGAATACTCTTCAAAATTAGCCAAAATCAATGACCATATTCGCTCAATGATTTCTAAAGAGGCTAAAAAGTCTAATTATAATCTTGTGTTACCAACCGGCATGGTTATATCAGGCGGAGATGATATTACCGCCAATGTGATTAAACAAATGAAATAATTTCGTTTATCCAACAAAGATTGCATTTTGTGGTCGTTAAACAAGGCTTGCTGCATTATATGAACTTCTTACAAGTGGTCCGATTTGGAAATTTTTGATTCCAATTGATGCGGCAAGTTTTTTCAATTCTTCGTACTCATCAAGACTATAATATTTTGCGACAGGCAAATGTTCTTTTGATGGTTGAATGTATTGCCCAATTGTCAAAATATCGCACCCAACATTGTATAAATCTTCGATGGTTTCTTTTATTTGTTCAAAAGTTTCCCCTAGCCCAATCATCATTCCTGATTTGGTTTGAATGTCGCTATTTTGCTTGATGTATTTCAAAACTTCTAAAGAATTGTCATAATTGCCTTGAGGGCGAGCTGTTTTGAATAGCGCTCTGACTGTTTCAATATTGTGGTTAAAAACATCAGGATGAGCTTTTATGATTGTCTCAAGGGAGTCTTTTCGGTTTTTGAAATCAGGAGTTAAAATTTCGATTTTGACATAAGGAGAAAATTTTCTGATTTCGTAAATGCAGTTTGCAAAATGTTCTGCTCCGCCATCAGGCAAGTCATCTCGCGTTACAGAGGTTATTACTGCATATTTTAATCCCAAATCATTGACCGCTTTTGCAATATGTTTTGGCTCTTGTGGGTCAAGGGGTTCTGGTTTATTGCACGAAATATTACAATATCTGCAATTCCTTGTACAGCTGTTTCCCATAATAAGAAATGTTGCGGTGTTTTTTGTGTAACATTCATTTTTATTTGGACAGCGAGCGTTTTCACAGACTGTATTTAAACAGTTGTGTTTCAAGATTTTACGCACATTTCTTGTCGTATCGGTATCAATTATTGGGCGTTTTAAAAATTCCGGTAATCTTTCGCGCATTTTTTTGTTCCCTTCGGTTTTTAATATTATATAACAAATTTTTTTATGTTTGATTTTTATACAATTACGTTATATAAGTATATTAACGAGATATTCTAAATAGGAGCAAAACAAAATGAAAAAATTAGCATTATTACTAACATTGATATCATTTTCTGCAGTAGCTTATGCAACTGAACCGTTGTTGTTAGACCCATTACCTGCATCTGAATATGCAAATATTCCTGCAGTATCTACTACAACAACCAATTCATCAGGTTTACAAGTATCAGTTCCGGGTCAAGCCGGCATGGAAGCTACATTTACACCTGTTAGCAAATTGGATTCTAATATGATTCCGCAAAATGCTGCAGCAGAAGGTCTTCCTGTACCTGTGAAGCAAACTCCGAGAGTAAGAATCCAAACAAAACAAAGAAGTCAAGGTAATGCATATTGGAATGCAGGTGGCAAAGGCACAAAATCATTCTTTTAATGAATAAGTTTTAAGTTTTATAGCGACCCACAGGCACATGCCTGTGGGTCGCTTTTGTTATTTGAAATGATAGTAACACATAGGTCTATGTCATTCTGAA
>DHMN01000053.1:65838-65973 GCA_002405805.1 Cyanobacteria bacterium UBA4641
GTCATTCTGAACTTGATTCAGAATCTCTAATAAAACAAATTAGTCTTATGTGAAATTTGTAATATGAGAGACCCTGAAATAAATTCAGGGTGACATGTATTCTTTTTAAAATAAGCATTGATAGATTCTGAATAG
>DHMN01000053.1:66007-71913 GCA_002405805.1 Cyanobacteria bacterium UBA4641
ATTCTGAATAGGATAAAATCTACGTCGCAAAGCTCCTTGATTTTTAATCCTTTCAGAATGACAGAAATTTATTGCCAAGACAAATGTAGGTCGGCATTGCTATGCTGACATTTAAAATTCCTAATTAAGTATAAAAGAACAACCCCAACCGCTACCATGTAAACAATCTTCCATATAGTTATCAATATTAAGTGTCGGAGTTGAATTTCCATCTCTTTTGCAGCAAGAATTTGCAGTTACAGATGTTCCTGCTTTAAGATTTGTTCTTGGACTTGTTGCATCTTTTTCAAAATACATCATATAAATATCTCTGCCAATAGTATTAGGACCTTTTGTTCCATTGACGTCAACCCATATCCAATTATAGCAATTGAAATTTATTTTCATTCCATTTATCAAATCCATTGTTAGTGAAGTATAACCTCCATTTGAATATTGTGGATTACCTTTTTTGTCATACCATTTTTTATCCTTGTGCCAAGATGTATTGTTGGTTTTAGTCCATTCTGCCCCTGATTTATAGACAGTGTCTTCTGATACTTGAGAGCAGTCGATGCCTGAACTCATAACTTTCAGAGTCCTTTCTAATTTACAAAAATACACAGGCATTTGAATCCAATCTATTGCAGTGTATGTTTCTTCAGAATCTGCATAAATGCTTTTCATTGCTTGAGATATTATGGAAATTGATTCTTTATATTTTACTCTAAATTGTTTGTCTTGTGTATTTTTTATTAAATTCGGAATTGTCATTGCTGCAACGACACCTATTATACCAAGAGTGATTAATGTCTCAGCTAATGTAAATCCCCATTTTACTTTTGTTTGGCGCAAATTCTTGTGTGTAATACTTTGTTTCATGTCGATTAACCTTTATACTAATGTACTGATAGTTTTGAAATAATTATTATTCATTCTGCTAATTTTGTCAATATAATATCTAATTTTTAAATTATTCTCACTATTTTAGTATGTATAAATAATCTATTGAATACTAGAATGTTTTCTAAGGAGCATTTATGGACACAAAAGAGTTATTGGGGCTAAAGGTTAAAGAAATCAGAAAATCTCGAAAAATTACGCAAGAAAAGTTGTCTGAAATTATTGGGGTGGATAATGGCTATATCAGCAAATTAGAAGTTGGTCAAAATTTCCCTTCTCTTGGAACTTTAGAAAAAATCGCAAATGCTCTTGATGTAGAATTGGTCGATTTTTTCAGGTTTTCGGCTCCGAAAGAAAAAGATTTTAAAGCTGAAATTAATAAAATATATGATTTTTTGAGCAAGGAAAATCAGTATACTTTATATATGGTTGCAAAAGGGCTGAAACGATAGAACTCCCAATAAGCTCTTCTTTTCAAAACAAAAAACCGTAATTGAAAATTACGGTGGAATGATTAAATAAACACGAGAAATTTTGTAGATTTATAAAACTTATGAATCAAATTCTAGCAAATATAGCAGGATAACAAGTCAGCACCTGACATTTTCATTTTTTTCAATGCTCTTAATTCGGTTTGACGGATACATTCTTTTGTTACGCCGTAAAGGTTTCCGATTTCTTCTAAGGTGTAACGTTCGGTGTCGCCTAAGCCGTAGCGCATTTTTACAACTTCTTGTTCGCGTTCTTTTAGGGTTGTTTCAATAACGTTATTCAAATCATTTTTTAGAGATTGAAATTCAATATTTTCAGAAATAAGTGTGGTGTCGTCTGCCAAAATATCTGCAACATTTAGCTCTTTGCCATCATTTTTTTCTAAACCGTTTTCGATAGAAATTGTTTTTGTATAAGCTGATAAAAACATTTCGATTTTGTCAGGTGCGATGTTCATTTTTTTTGCCACATCTTCAGTTTTCACAGGAGTATTAACCTCTTGTTCCATTTTTGATTTTACTTTTGAAAATTTTGATAATGTTTCTTGGATATATACAGGGATTTTCATGCAGTGTGATTGTTCTGAAATTGCCTTGAACATAGCTTGTTTTACCCACCAGCCTGCATAAGTTGAAAATCTGTAACCGAGTTTGTAATTGTATTTTTCTGCTGCAATCATCAAGCCCATGTTGCCTTCTTGAATCAGGTCAATGATTGGCAAAGTTGACATGTGGATTGCTTTTCTTGCTATTGTTACAACGAGTTTTAAATTTGCTTGGATAAGTTTTTGTTTTGCCTCTAAACTGCCTTGTTCAATTTGTTGAGCCAAAGCTTTTTCTTCTTCAAATGATAGTTGCGGATAATTTGCGATTTCTCTTAAATAAACTTTTAATACTGTGTCTGTTGAGGGTTCTAAAACTTCATTTTTTGCAGGATTTGAATTTTTTGGTCCGACTTTAAGTTCGATAAGTTGCTCTTGATTCATAAATTAAACTCCTTCTTATTTGCATGGAAAATTTATCGGCGGATTTTTGCCGATTTTTGTTGGGATAGGGTAATGTAACACGAGATTTATATACTTTGTATATACCCATATATATATCCTATGTGACATCATGTTACTAAATGTAAAGGTAAACTTTTGTGAACTTCCATGACCGAATGTTTTTCATATTATAATTAGAGTGTCGAAAGGGGAAGAGAAGATGGGATTTAACTTAAAAGAAAAACTTCAAAATGCAAATAAAAAGAATATTGCAGTCGTTGTATTAATATTGTTAGTAATTTTGATTTGCGCTGTTGGAGGTTTTGAATATTACCAATACCAACAATTCAAAGCTGAAAAAGCAAAACAAGAAAATTATATGCCTGTAGATTTGTCAGGAGAACCTAAAAAACCTTCTGAATACGCTGTAGGTATGGATTATAACCAAGCAGTGAAAAGTAAAAAACCGATGTTGGTACTTTTCTATGCTGACTGGTGTCATTATTGTATTAAATTTATGCCAGTATACCAAGCTTTGGCAGAAAAATACAAAGATGATATCGAATTTGCAAAAGTAAATGTGGAAGATAAAAAATACGAAAAACTTGTAAACGAAATCGGAATTACAGGTTTCCCTACAGTATTTATCATTGACCCTAAGTATGATAACCGCGTATTGTTATCAAATGCTTATTTGAGTAAAGTTGAAAATGTTAGCCAAGAGTTGGACAGATTCTTGAGAATCAGAAAATTGTTGGATGCTAAAAAGTAATAAAGTAACAAATTTTTAACTTGTACTTTTAAAATAATTATGTGTTTTGTATAATTGCAGTGTTTCCTCATATTTTGAGGAAACACTGCGAGAATATTATAAGCGGAAAAGCGTCGCCGAATTATAATTTTCTGCATAAAAGGGGCGGAAGTTCACATTAACATTTCTTAATATTAGGACTAATTCTAGCAATTTTATTAATGTTTTAGGTTCTATATATATAGAAGATTCATAGTAGGTGTAACATGGGTATCGAAAAGATTAAAAATAGTAGTATGGAAGGGGTTGGACAGTACAACAGAGTTCAAGTAAACAAGGCTCATAGTACAAATAGAGCTTACTTATCAGCTCCGCATGACTACACAACATTCACAGGTAATGCAACTGCTCCGGCAGTAAAAGTCGGACAATCATTAAGGGATTTCTTACTTGATTTAATGCCAGGTAAAATCAAAATGATGGTTAAAATGCATGAAGGCATGGGCGAAGTTCAAAACCAAATCATCAACGCAGTTGGTACAGGTTTGGTAGCTCCTGTGTTTATTAAATATAACCCATTATCAAAAACTGATGAAGATACAAGAACATATACAGCTTGGCGTCAACCGGTATCAGCAGTATTGGCTGTTGGGACACAAGCAGCAATCGTAGTTCCGTTTAACTCTTTAATTAAGAAAATGGCAGATATCGGATTTTTGCCAATTCATAACAACTCATCATTATTCCCATCTGATGATTATTTGAAAAAACAAATCAAAGAACAAAATCCTGACAAATCTTTCACTAAAGCTGAAATGAAAGATGCTATCAAAGCTAAACAAAAAGAATACGCAAAAGCTTTGGAGAAAATGATTTTTGATACAAATAAAATTACTGTTGACACAACAAACGGTATCGACGGCAAAATTATTAAAGAAGAGATGAAACCTGAAGACTTTAAAAGGCTATTCAAAGAAACTCTTGATGGCTTGATTAAAGATGAAGCAGAAGAAATGAATAAGGCTACAACTAGAAAAGGTCCTAAAAAGTTATCAAGAAATCTCTTCTATCACGAACATCTTGATGAAACATTAAAAGTTCTTGACCGATTAAGAAATGTTGCCGGTGACGATGCAGCAAATCCTTCTGACAAAGAAATTGCTAAAGTCTTCAACAAAGAGTGTAAAGATGCAATAAAAGATATCAAAAAATCAAGCTATGATAGCAAAACAAAAAGCACTCTTATTGAAATTGTAAAAGAATTAAAAGATATCAATCACGGTATAACAAATTCCGCAGAACGTGCAAGTTTCATTACCAAAATCGATAAAATGATGACTTCAGCAAAACAAATGGCTGCAATGGAATCAGTATCAGATATTTCAGATTACGTAAACAATATTATCAAATCAAGAATTTCTGCAATTGATGGTTCTACAGCAGTATTGAAAGAGATTCGAGCAAAACTTGAAACTTCAAATATAACTGTAAAAGAAGCTCAAGATATTATCAATGCTGAAATTGCGAAAGCAAAAAGTAGCAAAGACGGAGTCGTTGAATCAGCAGGACAAAGATTAAGAGATACAGTTGACTCTCTTGCTAATAAAATTGGTGAACAATTTAAGAAAAATAACAAAGCTAATATTGAAGGTACTAAACGTTGGTTAGGCTTGGCATCCTCTTTGGCAATTCTTCCTGTAACTTGCTGGATGTTGAACAAAATTTATCCTTGGTTTATGGATTTAGCATTCCCTAACTTGTCAAATAAAAAAGCAGCTCAAAAAGATGCTGAAAAGAAAGTTGAGGTGAAATAATGAACAACACATTGAATCCTCTAGTAAGAACAGTTCTTTGTAAGCCAATCAGGGCATTTTCAAATTCTAAACTTGGCAGATATACAGGTGAACAATTCAAGAAAAATAATAGAATGTTCATTGATGGTTTGGGCGTATCTTCAATTATCGCAAAAGATGGTTTGGGTTGCTACTTATACGTTACTCAAAGTATGAATAACAAAGATATTCCTGATGACAAACGTAAATTCGTTGCAGCATTAGACTTAACAAATGGTGTATTGATGATTGCATTGCAATTGTTGATGTTCTTCACTGTATCTCACAAAGTTTGTCAAACTGCAATGTTTGATAAAGCATTTGGTAAGATGTTTGATAGACCTCTTAGAAAAATGTACCAAGCTTATGCAAGAAGCACAGAAGGCTTTAGCGATATTACCGGAGCTAAGTTTAACAAAGACTTCAACTCTATTAGAAATAGCGTTAAGGATGCCTTTGGTGGTTTGACATCATTAGCTGCAGCAACAATTGTCGGTAAACGTATGTTAGTTCCATTCATTGCAACTCCTTTAGCCGGAAAAGTTGAAAAGAAAATGGCGGAAAAAGAGGCAATGCAAAGCGGACAACATTCTACAGTAAAAGAAAACAAATCAAACCCTACAATGCAAGGTGTTTCAAAAGCTCAACCTGCTCCTGCAGTTCAAGGTCAAAGCTTGAATGTAAGTGATGGTGAGACAAATCTTCTTGCAAAATACAGAAAATAATTTTACATCTACGAATGAAAGAAAGCAGAGCCGACCACAACGTGGTCGGCTCTGTTAGGTTAAAGGAGAAGTTTAGAAGGCAAGATGTCAAGAAGACAGGCTATTTAATATTGTAGGTTGGTATTGTGCGAGGCTGACCTACAGATTTTACAAAATCGCGTCATTACTATACCTGTCAAGTAATTAGTTACATTTTACTTAATAAAAGGAGAAAAATAAAATGTCAACAAGTAACAAAG
>DHMN01000053.1:72072-72239 GCA_002405805.1 Cyanobacteria bacterium UBA4641
AAACCTTGAAAGAAGATTTTGTGTAAGATTCATTATTTAATGACTAGGAAGACTTAAATAATGACATATAAAAAGTAGTGTGGGGCAACAAAGTGTCACCACAATAACCCTTGCTCAAAGTGCATGAAAAGACAAACCCTCCCACTAACCCTCAGCCATTCGGCACG
>DHMN01000053.1:72321-73940 GCA_002405805.1 Cyanobacteria bacterium UBA4641
TCGCATAGCTCGTTGGTTCGGCTTGTGTTCCACAAGGAGCGAGGGAACATGGATTATTCCGAAATATAAATATTATCCATTAAGAAGTTCTTATATTCTGTAAAGTCGATAACTTTATTTTTATCCAAGTCATATTTATCAAACTCATCTGACAACTCTTGAATTTTGCCCATAATCGCGTCAGGTCCTTCTTTTTCCAAATCTGCCAAATTTTCACCCCATAGCTTGATAAAATTAAGCATCCATTCATTTTTTGAAATGAAGTAGTTTTTATCGTTGTCCAACTTTAAAAAATCTTTTGCAACCTCTTCATCTGTCAAATTTCTGAATCCTGCAGGGATATTGTTGCCATTAGTCGAAATTAAATAACTCATTTTTATAATCTCCTATATCGCGTAAATTACACTTCTCAAATTTTCATCCGTAACAGAAGATAAAGCCTTCTGTTTGTCGGCATTTGTCAGCGCACCTAAAATTTTCAAAACTTCCAATGCCTTTAAAACTACAGTCGGGTTTGAAGAATTTAGCAAACTTCTGACTTTGTTTTCATCTTCCGTAAATTCAATTGCAGAAAAGACAAACAGACTATCTTCTTTTAATTCTTCATCCACAAGTGCATATAATTCACCAATGTTCATTGTTGATAAAAGCTTTTTGATATCATTAACTTCCTGTTTGGTGTCTTTTGTTTCATCAAAAAGATATTCATCATTTTCAGTCAGAGTATTGAATTTGTCAGACGCATTTATTAGCACAACGGCAACTTTTGAGTCCTTTTGCGCATTAATCAGCATTTCTAAAAACTCATATAACCTAAAATCAAAAATTTGAGCCAAGCCTAAAATTTCACCAAGTCCATTGATAATAGAATTTAAGACAAACAGCCCATCTTCCTTATTTTGTTTGTACAATTCAAACAAATCTGTCAAATAAAGCAATTCCCCTGCAATATTTTCAGCCATAGAAGATTTTTTCATCGCCTTGATTATTTCAGGGACAACCGCCTTGTCACCATAAGACACCAGGAATTTAACCCCATCAAGTTTAGTAAACTCATCATCTGAATTGAGTTTTTCTATAGCTTGATTGTATGAGGTTTTATCACCAAGTAAAGCCAATGTTGATGCGCAATTTGAGCTCAATGCAGAATTTTCGCTGTATGCATTTTTTTGCAGAAATTCAAGCGCCAAAGGGTCTTGAATAAATGCAAAAAATTTTGCACAGTATGTTTTTTCGTCATCCGTTCCGTTTTCAAAAAGTTCTAACAATTTGTCGGTCAAATCTTCATCCGCAAACTTTACCAAATTTGAGACGATAAAATCTTCGTAAAACGGCGAATAATACTTTAGCAAAGCAAGCAAATTCATATAATTTGACTCATTACAAACTTTGTAGAGCCTGTTTGCGACATTTTGTTTTACAAAATCAAATAAAAAATCATCCGAACCAACAAGCTCTGAAAACAACTCCACATCAGGAGTGTTAATTAGAGCATAAGCTATCGGTTCAAAATCTTTCGAATTTTTACCGGTAAGTTTTTTAAGATTTTCACTCATAACAAAGAAAACCTTAAATTAATCTAAATAGAATACAGTAATAACTTTGTGACCTTCTTCAGC
>DHMN01000053.1:74038-74612 GCA_002405805.1 Cyanobacteria bacterium UBA4641
ATCAATAATTTCTCTGTTACAAACTCTTGATGCATCTGCCAATGTCATCATAGCTCTGTCTGCGTGTTCAATAATATTTGGAACACCGATAAGTTGGTCTTGAACGTCAGATGGTTGTTGACCGATAGTTTGAGGTAAGATTACACACAGTTTTTCAGGATTAGCTTTCATTGCACCGCGAATAGCTGCAGCGTTTGTACCTGAAGAACCCCCTGAAGTGATGATTGTGTTACCTTGCATAACTAAAGCTGTTGCAAGAGTTTCAATCATTTGTTGGTGAGTGATTGGTAAATTTCTACTTCCGATGATTGCAATTTTCTTAGCTGATTGTTTGATTGTAGCAAGCTCCATTGCAAGTTCATCAACCGTATTAGGTGCATCTGATTTTACAGTGTCCATATCATCATCAATAGGTACAACTATTGATTTCTGAGAATCTTCTTTATTGTCGTCTGCGCTTAATAAAATTTCCATATCACTTTCTGTCATTTCTTGTTTACCTTCTTGATTGCATTAATTACATTTTTAAACTATGCTGTATTATAGCATAGTTTTTTTTATTTGGGAAGAGGTC
>DHMN01000052.1:0-15600 GCA_002405805.1 Cyanobacteria bacterium UBA4641
ATAATCCAAGACTGTTTCAGCATCTCAAATAAAACATATTGGTCTAATGCAAAATTTGTAATATTAGAGACCCTGAAACAAGTTCAGGGTGACAGTTATGGCTTTGTCTCTCCGGCTGGGAGAGACCGAAATTGTTTTTGAGCAGAATGCGAAAAACTACAATTTCGAGTGAGGGTTCGGACAATGCCATCAGCGTTCAATTGTGCTGACAACCCCTCTCCCTTCCCTAGGAGAGGGTATAAAACTTTATGCCCTGCACTCAACCATACGACACACAGTCTCTTACACAACCTCTTCAACAATCTTAATAACATCTTTTTGCACATCTTCAATAGACTGGGATGCATCGACAACCTTAATCCTTTGCGGATTGTGCTTTGCTATTTCAAGATAACCATCACGTACACGCTTGTGAAATTCAAATCCTGCACTTTCAAGACGGTCTTTTTCCGTCCCAACACGCGCCATAGATGTTTCCGTATCAATATCAAAAACGATAGTTAAATCAGGATGAACTCCGTTCACTGCAAGTTCATTCAACATGTTGATATTGTCGATATTTTGTTCTCTTCCGTAACCCTGATATGCTACAGAACTGTCTGTATGTCGGTCACAAAGAACAATTTTACCTGAGTTTATAGCAGGTTTAATTATGGTGTCAATATTTTGCGCCCTGTCTGCTAAATATAAAAACGCCTCACACCTGTCAGATACTTCACCGTCATAGTTTAGCAAAATTTCTCTAAGCTTTTCGCCTAACCCCTTGCCCCCAGGCTCACGAGTCAAAACTATTTCGTAACCTTTGTTGGTTAAATATTCTTTTAATAAATTAAGTTGAGTTGTTTTGCCACAACCATCCGCACCTTCTAAAGTAATAAATAAACCTTTTTTCATAAATCCTTCCTCTTTTGTTCATTATACCATGGTAAAAATGATTGGATTGGCATAACAGTATTACCTCATTACGAGGAAGATTTACTTGCAATTTATATTGTCATTCTGAAAGGATTAAAAATCTTGCCAACTTGTTTGGCTTAGATTTTATCCTATTCAGAATCTCTAACCGAAAACCCCTCACCCTACCCCTCTTCCTAGGAGAGGGAACATGTGTCACCCTGAACTGGTTTCAGGGTCTCTAATATTATGAATTTTGTATAAGCCTAATATGTTTTAGTTGAGATTCCGAAACAAGTTCGGAATGACAGTTAAAATTTGACCAGTTGTACACTTGGATTCTTTGCGTTCTCTATTGCAAAAGAGGGCGTAAACTGTTATAATATTTATATAACGTGATTAAGAGTATAAAGGAGTTTTGAACAGTTGATGAAATATAAAAAGTCAGAGTTTTGGAAATCTTTATTTGGTTTTACACTGACGGAAGTTTTGATTGCAACAGGTATTGTAGGTATCATTGCAGCATTGGTTTTGCCTGCACTTGTTACTCATTTTAGAGATGAAGTTTTATCACACCATCTACAGCGTGAAATGACAGCAATAAAAACAGCTTTAGATAACCTTGTTATAACCGAAAATAAGGCAAATTTTGGTGAAACTATGATGTATACGACATCTACCAGCCCTGATTATGATGCGACATCAGGTGCGTTTATCAAAAAATATTTAAGAGTCTCTAAATATTATGGAGACTTTACAAAAAACAAAGATACAATATTGAAAGAATGTTTTGCAGATAAATATTATGAATACAGCGGAAATGATAAAAAAGAATATGATATTAAAACTCAGACATATTTAGACACCGCAGGAAAGTCTCAAAGTCTTGTAAAAGGCGCTTGCGCAAAACTTAAAAATGGTGCAAGTATCTGCTTAACTCCTCAAGTTGGTCAATCTGCAGTTTATGGGATTATTGACTTGAATGGTCCAAAGGGTCCTAATGTGTTTGGTAAAGATTTTATCGTTTTGGCTGGAGCTAATAAAATCAGTCCTGTAAAATTTACGGCTTATGACCCAACTGGTGAAGGCACAGAAAGCGTTGCAACAACAGACAAACCAGAAATAACACCTGACCCTGATAATCCTTGTGAAATTGGTGATTATGGAGATGATTGTTGTAAATACTACTTGAATAAAGGATTAATTACTTCAAATACCCATGAATGTTGTAACAATTCAACTGTTGCACCTTTAGCTGCAGCGTGCGCTAAAGAAATTGATATAACAGTTAATTTATGGCCAAGAGACTGCAAACTTGGTGATAGTGACTGCAAGGTATACATTAATGCCAGCCTAACTATTGCAAAAATAAATGGGAAACTTGACCCTTTACCAGCTGGAGTAACTCCACCGGACATTACCCTGTATTGTGATGGCAAAAAAGCTGGTTCAATGTCCGGTACTAATTTAAAAAATGCAATCGAATCCTCAAATGGCGATTACTACTATTTTTCAAAAAATGTTACTTCTACTAACACTAATGCTCTGTGTGGATATAAAGACTCTTCACATGATTATGGAATAAGAACTAATTATTCTTCTGTAACATTTAAAGACGGTTTCTCAAAGGATTACTCTTATGGTAACTATAAATGGTCAATTAATTATTTCTAAAACATTATAATCATTCAACGGAGGTGGCGATTGTCACCTCCGTTTTTTAGTTCATGGGGTTATATTTTATTTAAACATGCGTTATAATATAGATAGGGATATCGGAAAATTATGGGATTCATTTACTCAGGTTCAAATACGACTTTGCCTATCGGCAGGGTTGAAGATTACAACAACACAAACCCATCACGCGGTGTTGCGATTTACCGCACCTTGCAAACCTCTGGCACTCCTATGAGTTTTTCCCAGAAAGTTAAACACAACACACAATTTGCGCAAACCATCTACGGCGATGGTCCGTACAGTTTGCTCCGCCCTAATTCTACATCAGATGTTTTGGCTCAAAACATTGATTTGATGGCATAGCCTCACTTTTAGGAAGTTTATTAAGATTTATTAACAAAAAGACAACAAATTTGGCAATTCTCGCAATGAAAAATACTTTATATAAGAGTATATAGGAAAGAGGATAACAGGTTATGAAAGAACAGGAATTAAACACATTGATGTCAGTAGTTACAGACCCAGTTGAAAATGTGTATAAAATCAGAAATTACAAAGATTTGGCAGAAATCCAAAGAATTATCAGAATCTTTAATATTTCTGAAGAGCAACATAACAAACATGCTATGTTATCAATTAAGAATTTGGCAACATTTAGATTAGTGTTGAGCAATAATTAATTCCTGTTCTAAAGATTTGCATTTTCGGTAAAAGATAAAAAGTCCTTGCAAAGCAAGGACTTTTCCATTAGAAGTATATTGTCATTCTGAAAGCTTAGAAAATTTGTGTAAAGAATGAACTCCTAATTTTCTTGCTATTCAGAATCTATCAATGCTGATTTTGTTGTCGGCTTGGTAAAGCCGACCTACAAACTTAGATACCTAACCGCCACCGCCCCCTCTCCTGCTTAGCGATTTTGTTCATGATTAAATAATAACCGAAGGGTCAAAACTTAGCCCTCTCCAGTCTATGAGACTTTCATTGAGATTGTTTAATCCTTTCAGAATGACATAAGTGTTAACAAGCAGAAGCGGAGGGGTTTCACCCCTCCGCTTCTGCTATACTTAAAAAATTTCCATCACCTAGCGCAAGAATCTGAAATACAAATAAACTGAACTTAGCACAAGTGAAATAAATGTTACCAATGCTCCGTATTTCATAAATCTCAAGAATGAAATCTTGTGTCCATGAGATGCTGAAGTTTCACTAACTAAAACATTAGCGGCTGCGCCGATAATTGTCAAGTTTCCACCAAGGCAAGCGCCCAAAGACAATGCCCACCAAAGTGCATGCACATGACCTGTAATTGCATTTGGGTTAGCCGGATTAATTAATTCTGAAATCAACGGAGCCATTGTTGCAGTATAAGGAATATTATCAATTATACCTGACAAAATTCCTGATGCCCAAAGAATAATCATTGTTGCAGCATCCAAACTTCCGTGAGTTAAGATAATCAACTGGTCTGCCAAGAATTTGATACCGCCGTTTGCCTCAAATCCACCAATTATGATGAACAAGCCCACGAAGAAGAAAATTGTAAGCCATTCAACGTCACGATAAATTTCTTTTGGTTTTTCAAACAACAACAAAAATGCTGCACCTGATACGGCAAACACAAATGCTGAAATATGTGTGATATCATGAGTTACGAACCCTAAAATTACAAGCGCCAATGTAATCATTGAACGAATCATCAAATTTTTATCAGTGATAGTTTTTGAGTTATCCAAATTTGCAACATGTTCCATTTTTTCAGGAGTTGCTTTCAAGCCTTTTCTAAACAAGAAAATCAACAATGAAATACAAACAAGGAAAATCACTGTTACTATCGGAGTTAATTCTTTTACAAAAGCCATAAAACTTAGCCCTGCTCTTGTACCGATAATGATATTTGGCGGGTCACCAATCAAAGTTGCAGTACCACCGATATTTGATGCTAAAACTTCTGTAATCAAAAACGGTACAGGGTCTGTGTCAAATTCTTTTGCAATAACAAAAGTTATCGGCATCATAAGAACCACGGTTGTTACATTATCAAGAAAAGCTGATGCAATAGCCGTAAATGCAGCCAGTGCAAACAAAACGGTTTTAGGATGACCTTTTGTCAATTTTAACAAATTCAGTGCCATCCATTTAAAAACACCGCTACGACTTGCGATATGGACGATAATCATCATACCGATTAGTAAGAAAATCACCTCAAAATCTACGTATTCAAAAACACCTTTCACATTACTATCAAGATTCAATGTCAAAGGAATTAAGCCCAAAAGCATTGTCAAAGATGCACCAACCAGTGCAACTACTGATTTTTGAATTTTTTCGCTTGCGATGAAAATATAGGAAATCAATAATATCATCCCTGAAATTATCATTCCATGCGAGTGAATAAAATCTAACATTGTTTAATTTGTCCCCCTTTTTTATTTATTATACCTATTTCGCTTTTTATACAGGGTCTTTGTATATATTTTTAGAATTTGTGTCTGATTAGCGCGTAAACATCGTTAAACACAACAAATACCATAAACAAAATTAACAGCAAGAAAAATACTGAACTTATTTTGTTTATAGTTTCTTCATCAAGCGGTTTACCTCTGAGTTTTTCGATAACCAAAAACATAAAGTGTCCGCCATCAAGAGCAGGAATCGGCAAGAAATTAACCAACGCCAAGTCTAATGATATCATTGCGGTAAGCAACAATCCTGAGAAAAATCCGCTATTATTAATAACATCTCCGCCGATTTTTGTAATTACGACGATTCCGTGCAAATCTTTCATTGGAATTTTGCCTGTAAACAATTGCCACAAGCCGTAAACAAGCATATAAGTTTGTTCCCACAAATATCTACAACTGCCTGAAATTACAGGCACAATGCCTTTTGTCGGTCTCAAAACTTCTCTTGCGCCAAGTTGAATGCCGATAACCCCTTTTTCATTTGAATAAATTGTCTTTAAGTCAACAGTTTTGCCACCACGTTCTACCGTAAAATGAATAGGTCTTTGAGTATCAGAAATTGCGTAAGCCAAATCATTCAAAGTAACCTTACCATCAGCCAAATACGAAGTTTGGTCTTTTAAAGAGTCTCTTAATTTAACCTGTTCTGACGTCAAACTAACTTGGTTATCATGGTACAATTTGTAGCCCTTCAAAGCCTCTTTATCAATATGTAATTCGCTTTCATCCTGACGAGCAGGCAAAACAACATTTGTATTTTGCAAAATTGCCTCATCTGTAGAAAGTTTTGGATTTAATTTTGTCAATTTGTCCAAATTTGATTCAACGGTTTCTTCATCAACCTTGCCATCAAAACGCGCACTATTTTTAGCATACAGAGTTAATGCATAAGGTGATTCGATATCTGAACCGTTGATTTTTAAAATTCTATCACCTTTTTGAAGACCGCTTGACCAAACAGATTCATTTTTGCCTGCGGCAATATTATCCACATAGACCTGATATTGACCTGAAGGAAGTTTACCTTGAATAAACGCAGTCAACAAAACAAGGACAAACGCAGTTATGATATTTGCGATTACGCCGGCTGAAATTACGACCATTCTTTGCCAAACAGGACGATTTATAAATCTGTCCATAGAATCAGCTGGAATGTTTGAATCCTTTTCATCATCAGGAAAAGAGACATAACCGCCTAACAAAAAGGCATGGACAACGACTTCTATGTCGCCAACTTGTTTGCTCCACAACGTAGGTCCGATAGGTAAGCCAAAACCGAATTTTGAAACCTTTATTCCTAAAGCTCTAGCCGCATAAAAATGCCCTGCCTCGTGAACAAGAACCAAAAAGCTGAGTAGCAAAATCATTATAATTATTGACATAAAAATCTCCTGTGACTGTGTACGAAAAAAGGTAAAAAGTCCCTATCATACGACCTTTCACCTTTTCCTACATATAAAATTAGTGTTTAAATTGTTCTAAAAATCTAACATCGTTATTGAAGAACAATCTGATATCATCAACTGCATATTTAAGCATAGCAAGTCTTTCAACCCCCATACCGAATGCAAATCCTGAATATACATCAGGGTCAATACCTACACCGCGAAGTACGTTAGGGTCAACCATGCCTGCACCAAGTATTTCCAACCAACCGGTACCTGAACATGTTCTGCAACCTTTTCCTTCACACATAATACATTGAACATCAATTTCTGCAGAAGGTTCTGTGAATGGGAAGAAACTGCTTCTGAATCTTGTCGGACGACTTGCACCAAAATAAATTCTGATAAATTCGTTCAAGACGCCCTTCAAATCTCCAAATGTAATATCTTTATCTACATAAAGACCTTCGATTTGGTGGAAGAAGTTATTTTTACGAGAATTTATATTTTCGTTTCTGTAAACTCTCCCAGGAGCAATAATTCTGATTGGAGGTTTTTGGTTTTCCATTACGTGAATTTGAGCACCTGAAGTTTGACTTCTCAACACAACGTTTTTAGCAACATTTGTATAGAATGTATCTTGCATATCACGTGCAGGGTGGTCTTTTGGAACATTCAACATATCAAAGTTGAAGTATTCTGTTTCAACTTCCGGAGAGTTTTCGTTTGGAGCAACAGAAAAACCTAAGCTTTGGAAAATTGAAACAATTTCATTTGTAGTAGATGTCAACGGATGAACATGACCACGCGGAATGTATTGCCCCGGAAGTGTTACATCCAATCTTTCTTTCTCTAATTTTTTATTTAATTCTTGTTCGTAGAACAAATGAAATTTTTCAGAAATTGAAGATTCCAATTTTTTAGTAATATCGTTTGCCAATGAGCCTACAACTCTTTTGTCTTCAGGTGATAAGTCTTTTAAACCTTTTTTAATTTCGTTAAATTCACCCTTACGGCTCAAATATTTGAATTTAATATCTTCCAAATCTTTTACTGTAGCAGCTTTTTCAATATCTGCAACAGCATCAGAATAAATTTTTTCTAGTTGTTCCTTCATTTTTATACCTCTATATATTTACAATTTCATTAAATCTTTTTTCGTAGCCGATTGTTGTTTTGTCGCCATGACCTGTGTATACGGTTGTTTCATCAGGCAACTTAAACAGTTTCTCTTTGATACTTTTTTCAATTGCTCTAAAATCCCCTTCCGGCAAATCACAACGTCCGACACTGCCTCTAAACAAAGTGTCGCCTGAGAAAAGGTTGTCGCCAATAAGGTAGCACATTCCGCCCATTGTATGACCGGCAGTTGCAATTGCCTTGATTTTAGTATTTCCGATAGAAAATTCGTCGCCATCTTTGACAAAATGTGTAATTTCGCCAACTTCAGGAATCTTTTCTCCTGCAAACATCAACATCATATCTGGAGCAAGTTTAACTTGAGACAAATCATCTTGTGAAACATAAGTATCAACGCAAAATTCTGTTTTAAACTTGTCAATCCCAAGCAAGTGGTCAAAATGTCCATGTGTCAAAAGAATATATTTCAACTTTGCACCACTGTCTTTTATTGCTTGAATAAATTCAGGACGAGCAGATGAGCAATCAATCAACACAGCCTCTTTTGACTCTTCATCAATTACAAGGTAATTATTTGCATTTATCGGTCCTTCTACAAAAGTTTTTATAATCATTTGTTTCTGACAACCTCAAAAATTTTCTTACACATTGCAAACAATTCTCTTGCATCTTTTAATGCAACCATATTTGGTCCGTCGCATAGAGCCTTATCAGGGTCAGGGTGAACCTCGAAGAACAACACGTTAGCACCTGCAGCCATTGCAGCCTTGGCTAAAGTCGGCACAAATCTTCTGTCTCCGCCTGAGCAATTACCCTTAGCTCCCGGAAGTTGAACACTGTGAGTTGCATCAAATACCACAGGATAGCCAAAAGATTGCATAATAGGAATTCCCCTAAAATCTACAACCAAATTGTTATAGCCAAAAGAAGAACCTCTATCTGTCAACAAAATTTGATGATTTCCTGAATCTTCGACCTTTTTAACCAATGAACCCATTTGTTCAGGTGATAAAAATTGACCCTTTTTAATATTTACAATCTTGCCTGTTTTTGCGGCTGCAACCAAAATATCGGTTTGTCTGCACAAAAACGCAGGAATTTGCAAAATATCAGCAACTTTTGCCACCATCTCGGCTTGGTCTGGGGTATGAATATCTGTCACAATCGGTAAGTCAAATTTATCTTTAACCTCTTGCAACATCTCTAAACCTTTCACTAGCCCCGGACCTCTATATGAAGTGATAGACGAGCGGTTAGCCTTATCAAATGAAGATTTGAATACATAATTGATACCCAAATCCTGTGTAATCTCTTTTAAACCTTGGGCAGTTTCGTTCAAAATTTCTTGACTTTCTGCAGCACAAGGACCGGCAAGAATAGTTAATTTATCCCCACCAATTTCAAAATCCCTTAATTTAATTCTCTTAATATTTTCCATACCTAAATTATATGAAAAATATAACCAAAACACAAGCGAACTAAAAATATTGCAATCACATGCTAAAAATGGTATAATCTATTTATGGGCGCTATATTTTTTAAAGATAATATTTGGGGAATAACATTCATAGTCCTTGCTGCACTGATTATAATATTTGCTATAGGTACCAATGATATGGAATGCTCAAAAGCACAAAATATCTGCCATATCTATGAAAGAAGGGGCTTTAGTCGAGAATTGACTGATTCGTTTAAACTTACAGATATAAAGTATCATTACATTAAGTATCATAGAGGGCAGGGAAGACACAGTCACAGCAGCTACAAGGTATGTTTAGAATTTAATGATAATCATAATTTATTTTTACCTTTTGATACACGCACAGAAGAAGCTGCCGAAACTATTTATGCAAACATGATGATTCAACCGGAATATAAGCTTAAAGGAACCTATTTCAAAACTTTCTTTGATTTGTATTAAACAAAAATTTAAAGTGAAAAATAATGTATACGTTGGAAACATTGAATTGTAGGCATTGTAATACCGCCATACATAAAAGCACAAAAGACTTGTCATTCTGAAAGCTTAGAAAATTTGCGTGAAGAATGAACGCATAATTTTCTTGCTATTCAGAATGACTTAGACCTTTTTAGTCAATTAGAGATTTCAAAAAATCTCGGAATGACGTATTTTTTCCTACTCAACAATCACCCTCGCAGGGAAATTGCTCTTTAGCAATCCGTTTGCTGCTTGTTGAGCCTTCTCTCGAGAGGAATAAGAACCAACCTGCAAAGTATAGTAACCGCCAAGATTTTTAACCACAGGCGTAACCCCTAGACCTGCATCTTGAATAATTGATTTAGCAACTTCTGCTTGCTTATCGGTTGCATAATACCCTACAACAACCTTGGCATTGACAGTTTGCTCCGCCGGAGTCATTGCAGATTGAGGTTTTGGAGCTTGCTGAACAGGTTTTGTTTGTTTATTATTTTGTTGGTCAATTTTTTGAACTTCAGGCTGATTATTTTTTACAGCATCTTGAACTTTTGCAAGTTCAGCCTCCATTTGACCGACAGTTTTTCTCTTTTGTTGAGGCAAAATAACTTTTTCATCCAATTCAGGAGAAAACATATCTTCTGAATCTGATTTTTTCCCCTCATCCTCTTGTTGCAAATTACGCAAACGGTCATCAATAACCGAACCGTTTGAAGAATTATCATCATCCTGAACAGATGCAACTTCATCGTCAGATGTAATACCAACATCTACATTTGGTGACAAAATCTTTGCAAAACCAAGAATTATAAGCACTCCGACAATAAAAACGGAAATAAACAAAGTCATATCTTTATTTGGAGCTTTTTTAACTTTTTTCTTGTAATCATTATATGAAAAATGTGAAGAAGTTTCGTATTTATCAGTATCTTTTAACATTAAACACCTCGCACTTTCGTACTTGCAAGAATTATATCTTCAATTTCGTCACTGTAATTTTGCATAACTTCTTGCGCAAATTCTTTTATATCCTCAATTCCTAAATCGCTGCCCAAGCCTGAGACAGGAATAGGAGCACCGTCTGATAAAATATTTAATCCTGTGTGAATCAATACAGATGTCATTGACTTGGTTGCAATAGATACAGACAATTTTTTGTCATTAACAAACAAATCGTCCCCATTTCTTCTAACAAAAAACCCGCGTTTTTCCAAAGCCTCTTTAATACAAGTTACAAGCAATCTTTGGCGGAAAACACCTTCAACAAGTTCAACATTGAATTGTTCTGTAATAAAGCTAAGCATATATTTGCTATAAATCGGTTCGTTATTTATAACATCTTCAATATCGACCATTTCGGTCAACTTAACTTCACATTCTCCAACAAATGCGACAATCGCATCGCCTTGAATTTTAAAATTCTTATAAATCCAATGTGGTGCTAATTGCGAACCAATATATTTAATTTCGTTTTCAATAAATAATGTTTTCATCTTCTTACTCAAAAAGAACCTTTATGTACTCGTCGGCATGATTTGCTTCAAGCGCATGTTTTAGCCTTGAGCATGACTCACATATCCCACAATGCTTTGCTCCGCCTTGATAACAGCTTCTGGTAAGTTCCAAAGGAACACCATGCTGCAAAGCTAACATGACTATATCATTTTTATCAGAATTTATCAAGGGTGCAACAACTTTTGGCGATTTTTGAGTCGAAAATTCAAATTCTTTATTAACCGCATCAATAAATTCTTGCGTATTGTCAGGAAACGTTTGTCCTTCTTCCTTATTCGCACCAATCAAAATATAATCATAACCGTAAGAATCAGCAAAACTGCCTGCAATATTCAAAAATAACCCGTTACGATTTGGAACCCAAACAGATTTAGCGGAATTTTCAGGATTATCAAGTTCATTCCCTGTCGGAACATCCTTATCTGAAACAAGGGCAGTTTGAGTGACATTTTTTAGCCAATCAAGTTTTATAACCTTATGTTCCAAATTATAATATTCACAAATCTTGGCAGATGATTCAATTTCTTGTTCTGCAGATTTTTGTCCATAGTCAAAAGTCAAAGCCAAGGAGACATTTAACTCTTCTTTTTTTAATCCCAAACTAACAAGTGAATCCAATCCGCCTGATAATAAAATTATTGATTTTGCCATATTATTCCTGTTCTTCCTCATACTCTTCCAAAATCGTAACCGCCTCAACTTTCAATGCATCAGGGTAATTCGGAGAGTTGATAATTTCATCTAAAATACTGCGGTCAGACATATTGTATAACGCTATCATCGCATTTTTCTTAACTTCTATATCTGAATCTGTCTCTAAACAATGCTTAATTGTTTCGTAGGCTTTTGGATGGTCACAATCCATCAATGCCTCAATCGCATTTATCCTGACCTGAGAAGATTCATCGGATAAAGAATTTCGCAAAGCCTTGAAAACTCGTTCGTTATCAGAAAATCCCATTTTTGTAAGAGCCTCAATTGCGCGCTCTTTTAGAAAACTGAATTTATCCATAATGCCTTGTTTAGCCTCAATAATACTAACAAGCGGGTCAATTGCCCTTTTATCACCCAATAAACCTAAAGCCGATACCGCAGATTCGCGCAAATAAACAGACTTTTCGTCTTCGTCATTAACGACATCAATCAACGGAGCAACCGCAAATCTGTCACCGATTCTGCCAAGAGCATCCGCACATGCCAGTCTTACTCGGTAATTTTCGTTTTTATTATTCATGCAATAAAGTAAAGATGAGACGACATCCGTATTTTTTTGATTTGCAATAGCTTTAGCGCACATTACGCGGACATTGTTATATTTTTCTTTTGTCTCAGAATCTGAATAATTTGCGTTTTTCAGTAACAAAACATCCACAAGATATTCCAGACTTGATGGGTCACGATAGACATCAAGATTTCTTATTATGTGCATAATTACGTCAGGCTCTGTTGCAACAGATAGCATGTAATTATATATTTCAACAAGTTGAGAATGTTGGTATAGTGTTTTTAAGTTATCAATATTTGAGATTACGAGACTGTCATCCATGCCCCCAAAAAGACCGCAGTTTTGAGCTATGGCCTTTATATCGAAATTCGTATCACTGCTCACGTTCACCCTCGCACCTCTTGAACAAATAAAATCTTCTTATATATAAATAATATAACAGTTTTACCTAATAATCTTAAAATTAAATTTGAATTGTAACATTTTCGTAATTATCGCGCAAATTTTATTTTCCTTTGTTTTAAGATTAATGTGTAGCAGTTAATTAATTTAAGTGGTGTGACATGAATATAGACTCAATTAAAATTTACTCCGCCGACTCTATCAGCAAACCCAAGCGAAAAAACGAAAATGGGCAGGGCTTTAGAGAGAATAGTGTGGATTTGTGTAACGAAAAAAGTGTGAATAGAGGATATTATGGCGGTAGCTTAACGAGTTTTGGAGCTGCCGCTAATTCTTACTCGGATTTGGGCAAACCGCTTTGCGACAAAATCTTTCGTTCAAAGAATTTTCAATGGTTAGTAGAAACAGCCGAAGAACAATCTGTAATCGGTGCTGCGTTAGTATCATTGGTCGTAGCAGGTGGCTTGAGACCGGCAACAAACCTTGCAATGGCAGGTAAAAAAGATAAAGAAGACAGTATCTACGCTGCATCTCACGCAATATCATCAGCCTTAATCGGCTTTGCGGTATCTTCTATTGTGATGGCTCCATTTAGTGCAGCTTTCAAAAAAATTAAAGAAAATCCTAAAAAATATTTACAAGGACTTGAAAATGTTCTTGGAGTAGAAAAAATAGGTCCTCGTAAATTAGAAAAATCAATTGCTTATAAAAAATTGAGTAAAATTGCTCAATTTGTTCCTGATACATTAGTTCTTGGTATTCCAAAAGCAATGTTGACAATTGCTTTGATTCCTCCGATTTTGAAATACGTTTTCCATATGGAAAAAGGTCAGAAAAAAGATTCCCCTAAGCAAGCGGAACTACAAAATATGAATTTTGCCAAAACTCAATTAAACAGTTCGGCATTCAAATCAATTCAAGGAGGTATAGAATAATGCAAACTATTCAACTAAATAACTACAACAATTATCAAAATAAAGCATATACCTCTAATTTTAAACAAATTGCACCTTCAAAAGGTTATCAGCCAAGATTTACCGGAGTTGCAAGTGTTGCAAATGAAGCAACAACAACAGCCGCTCAAAAATCAGAAGGATTGTATAGCAAATTTACTGAATGGCTTGCTAGAAATTACTATGCAAAATTTTATAACAGTAAAATTGCAAAATATATTGTAGACCATACAAAGAGTCCTAAATGGAACAATATGACAACTCACATGTCCGCTTTAGGTTCAACTCTTATTTCAGGTATGTATGCGGTTAGAACATTAGAAAATGACAAACTTGACCCTGAAAAACGTAAGACATTAGCTATTAACGATGTGCTTACTTGGGCTGTATCTACAGCAGGGGCGTATTTCTTAGATGCAAAACTTGGCAATGTTTGCGATAAAGCAACTACAAGATACGCTGCTAACTATTTGTTAGATAATCCTAAAACTATGAAAAAAGACATCTTAGGAGATTGGGATGCTAAAGACCTTAATTCAATGATGAAAAATTGGTACGAGCATATTAAACCTGATTCTGAAGAAGGTCAAAAATTACTAAACAAAATGAAAAGCGTAGCAGTTGAAAACCTAAACTCTCAATTTGATACAACTGATGTAAAACCATTATTAAAAACTTGGTTAAATCAAATAGCTCCTGATTCTGCTGAAATGCAAGAAGTTAAAAAAGCTCTTGGTGAAGAAAAACTTGCCAAATTAACTGAAGGACTTGCTCTCGGTGATAAAGAACTTTCTGCTACAGCTAAAAAAGAATTAGAAACTATGTCCGAAACAATCAGACCAACATTGAAAAAATGGATAGCAGCATTAGCACCTGAATCAAGCGAAGCGTTTGAATTTTTGAAAAAGACAGGTAAATTAGGCTACAGAAACATCAGAGATTTCAACTTAGATATCTTAGGTGACAAAAAATTGACAACTCAAATTGATGGTATCGGAGTTTTGAAATCATTGTTCGTATTCGGTATGGTATACAGATACATCGTTCCGGTTCTTGTAATGAAACCTGCTAACTACATCGGTCATTACATCCACGAGCAAAATGCAAAAAAAGCTCAAGCTACACAAACTAAACAAGCTTAATTTCTGCACACGACATAACAAAAGAACTTTGCACAAAATGCAAGGTTCTTTTTTGTTTAAGGTTTGGCTATCTACTTATTTTGGGAACCAAACAAAAATGTCTATGTCATTCTGAACAGCAGGAATAGAGTGTGAAACAAAGTGGAGTCACATTTAATGCGACTGCGGAGTTTCAGGGTCTCAACTCTCACACATAGGTCACCGTCATTCTGTCAACAATCCAAACAGTCCTAATTCAACTTTGTTGGCTTGCAGAAATACGGATTATTTTGATATTTTGCCCAAGTGATATAAGCCTTGTTGCCTTTGATTGTAGTAGAACCGACCACCACATATTTGTTGGCATTTGGCTTTGGATTTTTAACTTCAGCATAAGCATCCAACTCGTGAGTGATAGGTTCTTTGGACTTGTCTCTCATTGAATTGTATAAATCTTCAACCTGAATAGCCGTAAAATTGCAATCAATTTGGTATTTATCTTTAGGAGATGAAACAACTTCTTGGTACTTACACATACCGTTTCTCCAACCAAGAATTTTTCTAGTGGTAGTAAACTGCTGATTTTCAAATTCTGAAACTAAAGTTTCTTCATATTTATCGCAGTCTTGGAAATTCTTGATAAATTTTGAAGAAAATTTAGTATAAGTTGCTGCAAAAACACAACTTAAAGAACTCAAAAACAATATAAATAACGCAGTAGCAATTGTAGATTTTTTCATATAAATCATCTCCCCTTTAGGTTTTTATAAATACATTATAGCAAAAATTTTGATTTAGTAAAGTTGTGACAACAGGGAGTTTTTTAGTCATGCTGAACTGCAGGAACAGGCTGAGAAAGCAATAAGCTTATGTCACCCTGAACTCGTTTC
>DHMN01000052.1:15675-22915 GCA_002405805.1 Cyanobacteria bacterium UBA4641
AACTTGTTTCAGCATCTCTAATAAAACATATTAGTCTTATGTGAAATTTGTAATATTAGAGACCCTGAAACGAGTTCAGGGTGACATTTAAGTGTTTTGTCTCTCCGGATGGGAGAGACAGAAATTGTTTTTGAGTGGAACACGAAAAATTTCAATTTCGAGTGAGGGTTCAGACATTGCAATTATCGTTCAACTTTACCACTGAAACCCCTCACCCTGCCCTCTATCTCGGAGAGGGTAATACATACCGCATTTCTTCAGTCCTCAACTCTACTCGCGTTATGCATTGGTTCGACTAGTGTTCCTCGGAGAGGGTATAAAATCATGCAATAATTGAAAAACACCATGCAAAAAATGCCCCAAAAATTAATCTTAATATTTTTTCAATTTTTCTCAAAAACTACCCAAAACTTGACAAAATTAACGTATATTTTACACTAATTAACAATTCATAAAATACGCACTATGAGAGCGTTTCAGGTGTTGCAAATTTTCAGAATAGCCAATTAGGGGTTGAAATTTTAAATTTTTGTAATACTATAGGTACATAAACATATTCAAAGGAGACGAAAATCTTATCAAAAAGTAAGAACAAAAAGTAGTCTTTGGCGAATTTTCAATTTACAACTAGAGGATTACATTTTGAGAAAATTATTACTATTCACTATTGCACTAGTGTTCTTTTTGTGTGCACCTGTGCAAGCAGCCAATGTTAGTACAGTCAAGGCAGCGATAGTAAAACATTCTATCGAAATGGGCGTAGACCCGGCAATCACGTTAAGTATTGCCAAAACAGAATCAGGTTACAGACACGAAGCAAGAAGCTCACACGGAGCTGTAGGTGTCTTCCAACTGATGCCTTCAACCGCAAGAAGAATGGGCTTGAACCCTTATTCACTTGATGACAACATCAAAGGCGGTATTATGTATTACAAATCTATGTACAAGATGTTTGGTTCAGTAGAACTTGCACTTGCAGCATACAATGCAGGTCCTGCAAACGTAAAAAAATACCGTGCAGTTCCTCCATTTGGCGAAACAAGAAGATTTGTAGCAAAGATTATGACCGATTACAATCACCTAAAGGCTCATCCTGACCCGGCAATGATTGCAGCAAGAAAAGGTTATCCGACAATTGCTCAAAAATCACCGGCAGTTATCTCATCAGGAGCAAAAGGAATTGCTAAGTCTCCTGCAGTGATTGCAAAAACACCGGTCAAGGCTGCTCCACTTCCAATGGCAAGAATCGAACAATCAAGAAGTTTGAATGTTGAATTGCTAAAAGGCAGACCAATGGAAATGGATGTAAAATCACAATCAGTAGCTATATAGTTTTTGGTTATGAAAGTTGATACAAGTGGTCGGAAATTCAAAATTGAATTTCCGACCGCTTTATATATTCAATTACACATTCTCGAACCCCCACTCGAAATTATAGTTTTTCGAGTTCCTCTCAAATACAATTTCGGTCTCTCCCATCCTGAGAGACGAATAAATTTATGTAAAATTTGTATAAGTTCAATATTCTGTTCCTACCCAAAATTTCAAAACAACACATTTCTACAATTTTCCAAATTTTATTATATTAAATAAAATATATTGTTTTCGTACACCTTTTTTGCGAATCTTAAATACCGTCAATCCAAATAATTTTACCCTATAACAATCTGGCTTGTGAGCCGATATATCAATATTATGCTCTTCAATAAATTTCTGAGCTTTATCATGTGCGTAAACACTGTCAGCAAGACTTTTTTCATCCTTTTGAGTAACTAAAGAATCATTTCTGCGCCAATAATAGTAATAAGTATCAGGTACTGTTACCATTTTACCGAAATAGAATAGAGCTTGAGGAGTAAAAATACAATCTTCAAAAATAACGCCTTCTTCAAATTTTAGCCCTGTCTCTTTTAATTTTGAACTCTTGTATATTTTATTCCATACATAAGATTTTTCCGGCGAATCACACAATTCAAATTTTAAATTTATATCACTTGTCACTGTTTCTTGCTCAAAACTTAAAAACTTTCTGCGATTAAACCTATGCAATCGGATAATCCCCCCTACCGCAATTTCTGCCTCATTTTGAATTGCCGAATTATACAATTTTTCAAAATAATCTTTACTAACCCAGTCATCAGAATCTACAAATCCGATAAATTGACCCTTTGCAATATCTATACCTTTGTTACGTGTGGCTGATAGCCCTGAATTTTCTTGATTAATTATAACAATTCTATCATCTCGTCTTCCATATTCATTTAAAATTTCAAGAGAACCATCGGTTGAGCCATCATTTATACAAATAATTTCGATATCATTTAGGGTTTGATTCACCAAACTATCAAGACACCTTTTTAAATATTTTTCCACATTATATATCGGCACAATTATTGAAACTTTTATCATTAAAACTCCTTTTGCTTGTCAATGTAATAAATATTATTTTTTTAAATAATTCAAAGTAATACATGTATATTATACATGTATAGCTTTTAATTTCAATTAAATTTTACAAGCATTAATTTGTTATTGCTTAAAACCTTAAAAGCTAGAATAAGTTTTAAGGAAAAAAATTATGAATTTAAAAGAAAATCTTGGCAAAAATATCCAAAAGTACAGAAAATTAAATAACATGACTCAAGAAAAACTTGCAGAATATGTTGACGTCGATATTAATAGTATTAGCTCTGTAGAACGAGGAAAATTTTTCCCATCCCCAGACAACCTTCTAAAAATTGCAGAAGCACTAAAAATTTCCCTATCCGACCTTTTTACTTTTTCTGAAACCCTGACTGTCGAAGATTATTCAAACGAAATCGCCACAAATTTGGAATTAATTAAGAAAGATAAAACAAAATTGTGCGCCGTAAACGCTTTTATAAAAAGCATTTTGACCCCATAACCCATTCAAAAATTTTTCATAATTTTTGTGAAAATTTATTATTCGACTTACTGTTAATATTTGTAAAATTATTCAGCAGAACTAGTTAAATAGTATTATATTTTTTACCCATTTGTGGTATATATAATTTGTACATAAATGAATTATATTTATTATAATTCAGCAGATTGGAGGAAAAAATGACAGTAGGTCAATTCGTTTTTATGTTACACAGTCACCTTCCTTACTACAGAAAAGCGGGGATGTGGCCATTCGGTGAGGAAAACCTATATGAATGTATGGCAGAAACATACGTTCCGCTATTGAACGCAATTTCAGAATTATATGACGAAGGTATTAAAGCTAAATTGACTGTCGGAATTACTCCAATTTTGGCAGAACAATTGAATGATGAACACCTAAAACGCGGTTTTGTTGAATACTTGGATTCAAGAATTAAAAGTGTTTCAAAGGATTTGGACAGATATCCTGATGAAAAAGTTCCTCATTCTCAACACTTGAAATACTTGGCAAAATACTATTTTGACTGGTTTAACAATATCAAAAATTCATTCGTAAACAAATATAATATGGATTTAATTGCAGCTTTCAAAAAATATCAAGATTTGGGCTGTGTCGAAATCACTACATCCGGAGCTACTCACGGATTTTCACCATTGTTGGCAACAGATAACAACTTGAATGCACAGTTCAAAGTTGGTTCTGATACAACTAAAAAATTCTTTGGCAAAAAGGCTAAAGGTTGCTGGTTGCCTGAATGTGCATACCGTCAAGGTTATGAATTTGTAGGCAAAGACGGACAAAAACACTGGAGACCTGCAATTGAGGTAACTCTTCAAAATAACGACATTGAATATTTCTTCACAGAATCTCACGTTATCGAAGGTGGAAACTCAATCGGTTGCCGTCGTGTAGTTGGTGTTTACGGAAACATTGAATACATTCCGCTACCTGAGCGCGAACCAACCGGTTATGATACTTATTCAGCATACTGGTTGCCTGATGCACAAGTTGCAGTAATGGGCAGAAACGACAGAGCAGGTTATCAAGTTTGGTCAGCTGCTGATGGATACCCTGGGGATGGCTGTTTCAGAGAATTTCACAAAAAAGATGATAAATCAGGTATGAATTACTGGAGAATCACTTCCCCTACAACAGATTTGGGTGACAAAATGTTGTATGACCCTGTAATCGCATTAAACAAAATTAATGAAAACTCAGACCACTACACAACAATGCTTTACCACTTGTTGAATGATTACAAAAACTCTCACAACGGTAAAGAAGGCTTGATTATGGTATCATTTGATACTGAATTGTTCGGTCACTGGTGGTTTGAAGGTATTGAATTTATCAAACAAGTTATTAAGAAATTCAATCAATACCTTCCTGAAGTTGAACGTATGACAGCAGGCGAATACTTGCATGCTCATCCACCGACAGAAGCTATCCAAATCCCTGAATCTTCTTGGGGACAAGGTGGTCACTTCTATGTATGGAACAACCATTTAACAGAATGGATGTGGCCAATTATCCACTCTTGCGAAAAACGTATCACATCAATTGCGGATAAATATCCAAATATTCCTGATGATAAGTTATTACATAGAGCGTTAAATCAATTGGCTAGAGAAAATCTGTTATTGCAAAGTTCAGATTGGCCGTTCTTGATTACAACATGGCAGGCTAAAGATTACGCAACAGACAGATTCAGAGAACATGTTGACAGATTTGAACTTATCGCAGACATGATTGAAAGCGGTAACATTGATGAAACTGAATTGAGCGGAATTGAAAGTATTGATAACTGCTTTGCAGATATTGATTACAGAGTTTACCAATCAATTGAAGAAGGTGTAATTCCTCAACAATCAAAGAAATTAGCACCTTTGTATAAAGATTAATTATATTTTTTACAATTCATTTTACAAGCCTTGGCAATAGTGTCGAGGCTTTTTATTTTGCCTGCATAAAATTTCGAGCCTTGTTTTGAAAAACAAGTTGCGGAAACTTTTCTCGAAACTCTTCAATATCAGCTTTAGTTAAATGCAAACTGTCACGAGGTCGAATATCAATAGCATCATCTTTGCCGATATTAAAGAATTTTCGCCCAATCGTTTTGTACTTTAATATTGCATTAGGGGCAAAATCTGCAATACCTAGCCAAGTATCAACAACAATATCCTTTGCCGAAAGTTCTCCGGCTTGCACCTTTTTGTCATCAGGGGAAAATATACATATCACATGGTCGATTATTGAACGATGACCTGACTTATCTCTTTTGTATAGAGTTGCAAGAGTTGCATTTTTTATTCCGTTTAATTTCAAGACTAGTTCGGATAAAATAGAATCCTCAAAACAATTTCCAAGTTTTTCATTGGTCATTTGGGTTAAAAGGTCTTTCAAATACTTATTTTCATCATTATATGAATTATTATACCCACGGCGGAAATTCCACAATTTGAAAATATTTTCTTTTATCTTTATTGCTGTATTAATTGTCTTTTGCTCTTCCTGTGGCTTGCGTAGAATATCCAAATGTAAAAGCATTTTACCTAGAAACGAAGTGTCATGGAAGGTACTATACACCTGAGGAATGGAAGATATAATATCATCTATTTCAGTAAAAGTTTTGGGTAATTGCTTGCAATATTCGTTTTTCTGCAAGAATTTTGCACACATTGGCTGCATTTTTGTCAATGAAAAATGTGGAAATTCAGTATTCACAGTGTGAACAACCCACTGCGCATCTCTGATTTGAGGACATCTTGAAGTAAAAGAAATGTTATTACGTTGAATTTCCATAATTGCATAAACGAGCGTAAAAGATAATATTGCCACTAAAAATAGCGATATTTACACTTTTTAATAAATAAATTAGAAAAAACTCTTGCAATTTATTTTTTAGCATATATAATAAAGAAGTAACCAATACGAAATGGGAGCGTAGCTCAGTTTGGTTAGAGCGCATGCCTGTCACGCATGAGGTCGCGAGTTCGAGCCTCGTCGTTCCCGCCATTTTAAGAGACTTTTAATAGTCTCTTTTTTAGTGCAAATTTTCTGTGTGTAATATGTGGGTAATGAAAAATTCAAAACTTAAACGCAAGGATGTGAAACTTAAAAACAGATATGTGAATCCAAAACTAAAAAGCTCCTATTAGGAGCTTTCAGTATCTTGTGTATATGTACTTAAAATATTTATAAATTCTTTTTAGAGGTGTTTTTGTAAATTGCCCTAAAGGTGCACAGCAAATTAATGTATTATCTAAAAAACTAACTTCAATAAGAAAATTAAGAAACAGAATTTTCCACTATGAGCCCATTTTAACTAAGTCTCTTTTAAGTAAATATGATGAGATTTTGGAAGTTCTATCATACTTACCTCAAGGCAACACAAGTATATTAAAAGATACTTCAAATTTTTTAAGTGTTTATAATAAAATTTCAAAAGACCTTTATAAAGCTAAAACCTAGAGTTCTATAACAGGCTAACTGTAGGAAGAGGTCTCTAGGTTACACATATATATTATTTACTATAATAGTCCTTTTGTCAAGTGGAGGAACTTTGCAAAATTAGTTTTTGGTATAGTTCAGAGTATAATGAATTGTTTCTGGAATAAAATTTTGCAACATTTTTTTGAATATATGTCCTAATTCTAATGAATCATAAACGAGTTGCAAGGATATATGTTATAATGTAAGTACGTCGAGACTACATCGAATTTGCAGGTTTGAGTTCGCTCAACTCGACGTCTTTTTATGTTTACCTAGTTAATCTTTCTTAAATAACATATAACCAGAATCTGTATAACTTGCAGGTTTTATTTTCCCGACTTTTACCCAATATCTAATTGTTGATGTTGGAACATTTTTTAATTTTGCATATTTAGAAATGGTTAATAACTCATTTGGTTCAATATCAATATTAGTATCTAACATTGTAATAAGAACTTTTAATGACCTATTCAAAAGATTTAACATAAAAGTTATATATGGTTTGTCATCACTTTTTAATTGGTAATGTTCAACTACAGATAAATATTTTTTTCTATCTGTTGGACGGATTATAATAGGTGCAAAACCGAATTTCAAAAGAATTGTATTCATTAAAAGTCTTGCACATCTTCCGTTTCCATCCACAAACGGGTGAATTGATACAAACTTTAAATGAGTTAAAATGGCTGTTAGAGGTTCATTGTCCATATTATCACTAAGCCAATTATAAAAATCTGTCATTAAATCAGGCACTTTTAATGGATTTGGCATGATTACCGTTGAGCCTGAAATTCTTACTCGACAATTTCTATAGAACCCAGCATTATCGTCATCTAAGCC
>DHMN01000046.1 GCA_002405805.1 Cyanobacteria bacterium UBA4641
AGCAAAAAATACTATATTTTTAATAAAAAACAAGTGGGTTTCACACTTGGTTTAAGCTTTGGGGAATAGACTCAAAATCGACTCTTTTATATTTTGGGTGTGAATCGTCAGAAAGCCCGATAAAATGGGACTTTTTGGGGTTCAAAAATCGATTTTGAGCCAATTTCCTTATCCTGCTCGATATTTTTTCTCCATAAAATAAGTAAATTTCTATCAAATTTCACACTTTTATGGTATACTTTTTACATGGAGAACGATTATGGAAATAACAAAAGATAAATCACTAAAGAATATATATTTCATTTGCAGTTTAACGCAAAAAACAAAAACTTCAATGCAAGGAGCATTATCTTCAAAGGGAGATTTGATGGGTGGAATTTTTGATAGATGGATAAATACCATTCCCGAAAGTGTTATATTTAATGAATACATAAAACCAAAACTTAATCAAAACAAAAATTCAGATATCGAATTAATACAAGATTTTTATTTGTATGACCCAAAAGAAGTTGGTATTGCTCCTGACGTATTAGGTATAAAGATAAATAACAAAGAAATCCCTTTTTGCGTTTATGGGGAAATTGATAATGAAATTCGTTGGCATCAGAATAAAAATTATCCACAGATTGAAGTTAAGACTTTAAAAATGTCTCAGAAAATGTTGACACTACGAGACCAACACTATAGTGGTAAATATTTAATATTTGCAGAATCCACTTTTAATATTGATTATTTATTGCCATTTTTTGATGAAAATTTATTTAATCAAAATGTTTTTGATGAGTTAAAAATGAATAACGAGACTTTTTTAGAAGGAAATTACAGCAACTATATTACTCAAATAAATAAAATAAATCTAGGTAATGACAAAATAGGAGATGTTAACGTTTTAGTAATAACAAAAACGGAAGATTTTATTAACAAATCCATAATGTGTATGCCCGGCGAAAGCGTCCAATATATTAACAATAATATTTCCGAAAAAGATTTTACAAGAATTCCACAAGCAAAAGTTGATATTCCTTTGTCAAACTATTTAATATGTAGATTTGATACCGTATACACCTTTAATGAAAAATGGTATGATGATTTTGTAAAAAGACAAAATATAAAAACTTTAGATGTTAAGGTTGACAATTTAAATAGTATAAAAATTATTAAAATGAACAAAAGTAGCATTTATATAAAAGTTACTGGAGAAGCTACAATTAATAATTTTAAATTGAAAGATGATGTTTATAAAATTGATTTTTCTATACTTGAGCGTTCTGCTTCAAGTCCAAAGGAATATTTTTTACAGAAAAATATCTATGATGTCTTGAATAATAATGAGACAAATTTAATATCAGAATTAAACAAAGTCATTAAGGATAATACAAATGGAAATTAAAGTAGCAAGCATGTTTGCTGGAATTGGTGGTATTTGTTTAGCATTTAAAAATGCAGGCTGTAAAATTGTTTGGGCAAATGAAATTGATAAAAGTGCTTGCAAAACATATAGGGAAAACTTTGGAAGTTCTTATTTAATTGAAGATAATATAAAAAATATTCAAACAAAAGATATTCCAGATATTGATATTTTAACTGCTGGATTTCCTTGTCAACCATTTTCTGTTGCGGGAAGACTAAAAGGTTTTGAAGATGAACGTGGACAATTGTTTTACCAAATTGAAAGAATTGTAGAAGCTAAAAAGCCAAGGGTTATATTTTTAGAAAATGTATCAAATTTAGAAACTCACGATGATGGTAAAAGTTTCAATAAGGTATTCGCTAGTTTAGCACAATTTGGATATGTGGTGCGTTATTGTGTAATGAATGCTTATGAATATTCTGACATTCCACAAAATAGAGATAGAATTTATATTGTTGCATTTAGAGATTATGAAGATAATTGCAAATTTAGTTTTCCTGAAAAGATAGAAACATCAAAGCCATTAAGTGATTTTTTCGATATTGCAGAAAAACATAGTGATTGTTATTACTACAAATCGGAAAGCAAATTGGATAATTTATTAAATGTGAAAGTATTAGAAACTAATAGGATTTACAAAATAAAAGATAATGGGATATTTGCTTTTACAAAAGATAAATGTCCAACACTAACGGCGAATATGGGAACATATCCTAATCGGGTCCCAATTATAAGAGATAATTATGGAATAAGGAAATTAACTCCATACGAATTATTAGCATTTCAAGGATTTCCCAAAGATTATAAATTCCCTAAGGGAATTGCACTAAATCAAGCTTATAAACAAATTGGAAATAGTGTTTGTGTTCCTGTTATAGAAAGAATAGCAAAAGAAATTATAAAAATCTTTGAAAACTAGCTGCTTTTTTATCAAAATATGTTATAATGAATTTAGGCACACCTAAAGCCACATTGGAAAAAGTTAGAGTAAAATTACAAAATGGGGAAATTGTTTATGGAGATAAATTCGATAAAAACGATTTCTCAACATTAAAAGAGATTTTCGCTGAATGGTTGGAAATCAACAAAAAAGTAACTTCGTTAGGTGGTCGTGGGCTAAATGTTCCAGATGTTTTTAGTGAAGCTCTTTACTGTATATTTTTTAATGCAGTAAGAACAAACAACACTGCACACTCTTATGATTGTGTAAACATTGAAAATGGAGCTGGAGTTCAAGTTAAATCTGCTTCAATAGCAAACGATTGCACTTCATTTGGACCAAGGTCAACATGGAATGAATTATATTTTATGGACTTTGCTGTAAATGGAAAGATTGATGGCATTATAGATGTTTACAGGTTAGACTTTGCATTAGATGATGTAATCCTAAACGCAAAGAAAAACGAAACATTTAAAATGCAACAAGAACAAGGTCGTAGACCTAGATTATCATTAAAAAAGTTAATTAAAGAAAAAGGCATTAAACCAATTAAAAGAATTAGTTTAATAGACTAATAAAAGGAGGAAAGGTGTGCCGTTTATTATAGTCTTATAATAAGCGGCATGCTGCACAATATTATGAACAAAGTAGTAAGTTTATTTAGTGGTGTTGGTGGAATTGATTTGGCTTTTGAACAAGCAGGTTTTTCTACCATATTCGCAAATGACATTGATGAACCTGCATGTAAAACATTTTCACGAAACTTTACCACTCCCATTGTTTGTGATGATATAAAAAATATAAAGGAAGATGAAATTCCAGATTGTGATTGCTTGGTGGCAGGCTTCCCTTGTCAAGCATTTTCTATTGCAGGCTATCGAAAAGGTTTTGAAGATACTCGTGGAACTTTATTTTTTGAAATAGCACGAATTATAAGAAAGAAAAAGCCACAGGTTGTATTTTTAGAAAATGTTAAAAATTTAGTTGCACATGATAATGGAAAGACATTTGAAGTTATTCTAAATACATTGCATGAAATTGGATATAATGTTAGATACATGGTTTTAAATGCTTGTGAATATGGAAATATCCCACAAAATAGAGAGAGAATTTATATAGTTGGATTTTTAAATGAAGATTATGCCAATAAATTCTATTTTCCACAACCAATTAGACTAACTAATAAATTAAAAGACAAGATTGATTTTGAAAACAAAGTTGATGACAAATACTATTACACACGCGAAAAATACCCTCGCATCGTGGAAGAAATGAACAAATTTAATAATCAAGATACATTATATCAATGGCGTAGACAGTATGTTAGACAAAACAAAAGCAATATGTCCCCTACATTGACTGCTAATATGGGAACGGGCGGACATAACGTTCCACTCGTAATAACAAAGTATGGAATTAGAAAATTAACACCAAAAGAATGCTTTAATCTACAAGGCTTCCCTTCAAATTACGAGTTGCCTAACATCTCGACTGCACAATTATATAAACAGGCAGGAAATAGTGTTTGTGTTACTGTAATTGAAAGAATAGCAGAAAACATTTTCAGAATATTAAATAATAAGGATTAAATTATGATAATAACAAAAGAGCAAAAAGAATTCTTAAAATTATTTGTAGAGTGTAATAACGATTACAATAGAAATCAAAAAGAGATTTTAAAAGCAACAATAGATAGTTCTTTAACCATTGAAGAACTTGCTCAAAAAACTATGTTAATAATGATGTTTTAAAAGGAGAATTAACTATGAAAAAAGCTGTTATATATGCAAGATATTCTAGTGATAGTCAGACCGAACAAAGCATTGATGGGCAATTAAGAGTTTGCAAAGAATATGCTGAAAAGAATGGATATGAGATTGTTGCTAAATATATTGACAGGGCTATGACTGGAACAAACGATAATCGCCCAGACCTTCAACGAATGATCAAAGACAGCTTTAACAAAAAGTGGGAGTATGTTCTTGTATATAAATTTGACAGGTTTTCAAGAGATAAATATCAATCAACCTTGCACAAACACACATTAAAACAAAATGGTGTTAAGGTCGTTTCTGCAATGGAAAATATTCCTGACACTCCTGAAGGCATAATTCTTGAAAGTTTGCTTGAAGGAATGAACCAATACTATTCAGCCGAACTTTCGCAAAAAGTTAAACGTGGCTTAAAAGAAAGTAGAATTAAAGGGTTGTTTACTGGTGGTCCAACTCCTTATGGCTACAATGTAAAAAATAAGAAAGTAAGCATAAACGAAGAACAAGCAAACATTGTTCGTGAGTATATGTTTAATCAATATTACAGTGGTAAGCAAATTAAAGATATAGTTGTTTTACTCGCTGAAAAAGGAATTAAAAACTCGTATGGTAAACCTTGGACAATAAATATGGTTTCAAGAGTTTTACGAAATCCAAACTATAAAGGTTGTGTTTATGCCGACGACACTTGCTACACAAATATTTTTCCTGCAATAGTAAGTGAACAAGTGTTTGATGAAGTTAATGCTCGTTTAAAAGTCGCAAAACGCACTTCTGCACACTTTAAGACTGATGTTAATTATCTTTTAAGTGGTAAACTCATTTGTGGCAAATGCGGT
>DHMN01000037.1 GCA_002405805.1 Cyanobacteria bacterium UBA4641
TCATAAATCAGAAAAATAATAATTTCAATATTATTTACATTATATTAATTTGTTAGCCGAATTAGTAATATCTTCCATGACGCTGTTAATAATTTTTAACAGTTTTTCTGATTTCAGCTCGTTTGCAATTTCTTTTGCTGTTTCAAGTTCATAAATTGACTGATTCGGATTTGTTCTTTTTTCAGCTCTTGCAATTCTGATTTTTACATGACAAAGCATTCGTTGATAAGCATCTAGCGGTTTCATTTTCCGAGTTATTGACATAAATCTGTCTTGCGCTTTGTCATAATTTTTACAAATTGTACTTAACGCCCTTTTTTCATCATACAAAAGTCGCAAACGTTTTTGCCCGTGAGGTTCTGTTATTGAATATATTTTATTCAAATCTTCGCATCTTGCCATAATATGAACAGGGTCATTGAATCTTTTCGCAATCGCAAGTCCGTTGTATGCCAACTGTTCTACTTGGGATGGCTTATTGTGATTAAGTTTTATTAAAAAACTGTAAATAATTCCTGCAAGTTTTCCGTTTCCTAAACTTACTAAAGTTTCCGCAAGTCTTTTAGAATTTTTGTTCATAACTTCACGTTGAGAACATTCTTCAAATCTGTCACCAAGTCCTGCAAGCTGTGCATAAAACGATTTTATATCGACTTCTTCTTTCCTTTTTGATATAGAAATTACGTTATTTTGGAAAGAGTTAAAAGCCTTGATAGGTTCATTCATTTCTTTTGGAGTGAATCTTAGTTTTATCATGTTTTTTGTCCTTTTTTAGGATATAAAACCTCTAAAAATATAATTTGCTATGCTTTTTCAGGGGCATAAGCAATAGCAGAACAAGTTAAACATGTAAGTCCAAAAGCTATACCAAAGCACATTGTCCAGTGGTATGAAGTTAAAAATGCGGTTTGGTATTTAATCCCTTCTTCAATCATAAGGTTTCTGAAACTGTCAAATAATGTAATTGTAACCGCAACACCTAAGATATTTCCAAGATTTCTTGATAGAGATAATATTCCGCTTGCGATACCGAGTTCATCTTTGTTTACGCAAGTGATGATTGCATTATTTGAAGGAGATTGAAAACATCCGTTGCCGATTCCCATAATTACAGATGCTAAAACTATTTCCCACATTGGGGTTGTAGGATTAAAAGTTGTAAAAATTATCAACGCCAAGATATAAATGCAAGGCCCTGCAATTGTTAAACCTCTGCTGCCGTTTTTTCCTGCATAACTTCCCGCAAAAGGTGCTACAGCAGATGATGCGATAGAATAAGGTAAAATTAGTAAACCTGTTAAAAATGCGTTGTATTTTACGATTTCTTGCAAAAACAAAGGCAATAAAATTCCATTTGTAAACATGCACATATAAGATGTCATTACTGCGATATTTCCAAATGTAAAGGTCTTAATTTTGAACATTTTAAAATTGATTAGCGGATAGTTGATTTTGTTGTCCCTAAAATAAAATAGTCCGCCAAAAATTAATGTCATAACGCCCAGCACTATGATTCTTAGAGATTTCCACCCCCAAGTGTGACCTTCTGAAATCGCAAGTAATAGTGCAAATAATGCGATTGAAAAATATATAAATCCTCGATAATCAAATTTGAACTGCTTTTTCTTAGTGAATTTTGGAAGTAATTTGTAGGATAAATATGCGCCTATTAAGGCTATTGGAACTGACGGTAAAAATATCGCATGCCAGTCAAAAGCATTAATTAAAAAACCTCCGACAGCAGGACCGCTCATTCCACCGATAGCCACAATACATGCATTGATTCCTAGAGCTTTTCCTCTGGTTTCCCCATGGAAAAGGGTAGCAATAACAGCCGGACCGTTCGCAATCATAATTGATGCACCTGATGCTTCTAAGCATCGGTAAGCTAATAATGTGTAAAAATTATTTGTTGTTGAGTTTAAAATCGCACCGATTGCAAAAATTAAAAATCCTGCACTATAAACTTTGTTTTTGGGGAAAATGTCACCCAGTTTTCCAAAAAACGGCAAAAATACTGTAAGGACAAGCATGTATGCAATAATGACCCATTGAACCTCCGTCAGATTTACATGCAAGCCTTGTGCTATTGGATATAGCGCAAGATTCACCGTACTTGAATCTAACATACCGAGGAAATTGCCGATAATTATCAGTATACACATTATCCATTTTATATTTTTAGTGCTCATAATATGATATTAGCATATTAAATGATGTTGGTATGTAAAGTTTTGTAATTCTCTGAAATTTTATTGATTTAAGCAATTGTAAGATTTTTTACTAAAAGTGTGAAGAATATTGAAAAGCTTACTCTTATATGATATAATTAATACTATAATTGATTATAGTATTTGGAGTTTGATGAGGATGAATTCATTTATAAAAAGGCTAAAGGCTTTCTCACTGACAGAGTTATTAATCGTATTGGTAATCGTTGCCGTTCTGTTTGCAGCCTTGGCACCGATATTTACAAAACGTAGAGATGGCGGTTCTAGTGCGAATGAACCTGTTTGGATGTATGTAAAGCAAGATGACCAAGAAGATGCTTTTTATGATTCCGGTGTCCCTGCATATACTTCAGCAGCATTGGTTGGTTTAGAACCAAATGATATTGCAGTAAATATGGCACCTTATTCTAAGGTATATGTAAAAGCTAAACCGTTACAAAACATGATTCAATTCAGATATGGTGCGGATGCAGGTATTGGTGCTTTAACGGGTGTGTTTACTTTTGATAATAAAGGTAACTTGATGACTGTCGGCAGGCTCCAAGGTGATAAGGATAATAACTACAATTTAGTTTTAAAACAGGGTTCTGAAAATAACACTGTTGCAGGCATGGGGGCATTGTCTCAAGTTACTTCAAAACTTTCAAATAATACCATTATTGGTGCAAATTCAGTGATGAAAGGAGCACCTGAAAATACCGTAGCTGTTGGTAGAAATTCAAATATGTATGGTAAAGCATCTTATTCAGTTTTGTTAGGTGCAAATACCGGTAAATTTGAAAACAGTAGCATTGCAAATACTGTTGCAGTTGGTACAAATTCGCTTAGTACAGAAATGGGAACAGGTACATCTAAAGACAATGTATTTTTAGGTTCAGGTACTGCTAACGTTGGTTTTGAGGGTTCTTCAGATAATGTTGTCGCAGGTTCATCTTACTATGGTTTAGCTGCCAAAAATAATACTATTCTTGGTTACGGTACATATACTACAGGTGGCAATACCAATGCTCAAAATTTTACAATTGCAGGTTATGGAGCTTGTGATTCGTTTGGTAAAAATACCGGCGAAGGCTCTGTTACTTGTTTAGGTTATAATTCAGCTTTAAATTATGGAGCTTCAAATGGTTCTAAAGGTTTAGGTTGGGAAAATGATAGTTATGAACATATATTCATAGGTGGTAAGCCTTATGGTGGCATGGGTGGACGTTCTGTGTTAGAAATTCATAATATTCCTGATTCTTTAAAAAATATGAATTCATATCCAAAAATTTCTCCAACAGTTGTATTAAATTCAAATTTAGTTGTTCGTGGTAATTTATATTTTCCGGATGCAAGTACAGGTTATTTGGTACCACATTATCAAACTTACACCCAAGGTCCATATTCAGGAACCGAAAGAGGTTGGGATAGATGCGGTCGTAAGTGTTTAGGTGGTCGTAAGTATTGGCACGATGGTCCAAAATGTAAAACTTTTAAGAAAATAATAGTAACAATTATATCTGCAGCTGCTGTTGCCGCTGGATTGGTACTTGCTGGTGCCCCTACTCTCGTTGTTATAGTTGGAGGTTTTGAGGGTGCTGTTACTGGTGCTGCTGCTTCAGGGTTGTTTGCAGGAGATAGTAACACCTATAATAGGGTACATGATGGTCCTTCTGCAAGTATTATGTATATTGACAAATCTACCGGAGCTCCATCATCGTCTGCCAATTATCCTGTAGGTGATGTATTCCCTCAATTGCAATTGTCTGATAGAAGAACAAAAGAAAATATTTCAGAAAATAAAGATGCTTTAGATAAAATCATGTATGTTATGCCATATAACTATACATATAAAGTTGATAAAGACAATACACCTCAAGTTGGTGTAATGGCTCAGGATTTGGAAAAATATTCACCAAATTCTGTATCTAAAGATGATAAAGGTTATCTGTCTATCAGATGGGATGAATTGTTCTATGTAACAATTAATTCTGTCAAGGCTTTGGATGCTAAAATTACAGGTTTAAATTCTTCTGTTGAGACAGTTGAAAAAGATTCAACTATGTTGGCAAAAGAGCAAAAATCTACAAAAAATCGTATAAAAGAAATTTCAAAACGTATTGATAAACTTGAAAAATAATGGAGTACAAGATGAAATATAATAAACGTAAAGGTTTTACACTCGCAGAGGTTATGGTACTGTTAGCTACATTAACCGTATTGATGGCTGCTTTTGCTCCCGTATTTACAAGGAGGTATACGGCAACATCTTTAGATGATGTTTGGACATTTGTTCCCGGTGATGCTCAAAATGATGCTTATTACGATGCATCAAATAAAAAATATACTGCGCAAGCCTTTATTGGATTGACTCCGGTATCAAAATCTGATGTTAATACTATGTCTAAAGATAATGATGGAAAATCTTCTTATGCAAAGCTTGTTGTTGCGGCATCAAAAAGTGTAAATGCAGGTGGGGGAAGGCATGTTCAAAATCAATTCCAATTCCGTTATGGTAATTCTGCAGCAGGTACTTTAGTTGGGAACTTATTTGCAGGTAATAACAACTTATTACTTGGCGGTAAATACGATAATCTTAGTCTCCTAACAAATCCAAATGGTAATACTGCTTATGGTTATAATGCATTGAGTGCTCTAAGTGATGGTCAATATAATACTGCGGTAGGTGAAAATGCATTAAGTTCAATCAGTGGTGAGAAATTCAATGTTGGTATTGGTAATAATGCCGGAGCTACGCTTAAAGATTATTATAATACCATAATAGGGACAAATGCGGGGAGCTTAATGGGAGCAAATAGTAGTAGTAATACTATTATTGGTTCTAATGCCGGTCAAAAAGTCAATGGGGGGCGTAATACAGCAATTGGTGCTCTTTCTCTATTTCAAGCTGCCGGTTCTGGTAATACTGCAGTTGGGGTAAGTGCTTTGCAGGGTTTGACTAGCGGAAGTCAAAATGTTGCTGTTGGTAGTCATGCAATGTCTAATTTAACATCAGGCAGCTATAATACTGCAATTGGTTATAATTCTTGTTTATCACTAACTGAAGGTAGCTATAAAACTTGTATCGGTGCTAATTCCGGTTCTCCTTCTACTAAGAATTCTTGGACTAAGCCTTATGATGAGTTATTTAAAAATGATACAGAAAGAGTTTTTATTGGTGCAATGCCTGTTGAAACTGTTGCGTATGATAATAAACCAGCTGCGGTTTTGGAAGTTCATAATGTAAAGAAAGGTGTAAATAGCAAATCTGCACCAATGCCTAATGTTGGTAATGAATCTGTTATTATTAACGGTAATTTGATTGTTCGTGGACAATCTTATTTGGAATCTGCGATTTTTAGACCTGATACGTTACCTGATTTGAAAAAAGCAAATAAAGGTTTAGTCTTGTTCCATACAGAAACAGCCTCTCCTGGTATTGTTGGTTTTATGGGGTATGATGGCATGTTGAGAGACCAGCGTTCTTATCAAACTTGTCGTAAATGCAGCAGAGGTAGACATGCTTATAACGATATTCGAACAAATTGCATTTGTACAGCTGTTGTTAATGGCGGCTTAACAACAACTTATGCCGGTGGTTCAGATATGCGTGTAAGTAGGTCTTATGACTGGACATCTAAAACCAATAATTATAATGGTACCAAAAATGGTACATGTGATGCTGATTGTGATAATTGTAATGATAAATCTTATTACACAGACCGTTCTACTGGTGGTAGGGTTTATTTGGAACGTCGTCCACATTCTAGTTATGAACATAATGGAACAGATTTGCCTTTAGCACACATGAAAGATGTTGATTCATGTTGTCCTGATTTGGTATCTGATATCAGGTTGAAAAATGTTGGTGAAAAGTTCACCGGTGGTTTAGCTGAAATCAAAAAGTTAAATGTATATAATTACACATTCAAAAATGACTCTAACAAACTTCCTCATGTTGGTGTTATCGCGCAGGATTTGAAGATGGTATTCCCAAATGCCGTTGTCAAAGGTGACGATGGGTACTATAAAATTCGTTGGGATGAAATGTTATATGCAGCAATTAACGCAGTTAAAGAGTTAAATACAAAAGTTTCTAAAATCGCTAATAGAATCGAATCTAACAAAAATCGAGTTGCAACATTGAAAAATGACAATGCTCAATTAAATGCACAACTTGATAAATTAGCAGATGAATTGACCGTTTTAGAATCTAAAAAACATAAATAATATTTTGCTAGAAGAACACAGAAACGCCAAACAAATTTTATTTGTTTGGCGTTTCTTATTTAAGAAAAGAGCTCTTGCCAACATTGTCAAGAGTTCTTTGTTCTAATTATTTTTGTTTAGCTTAAACACATCCGCAACCGCAAGAACATGCTTGAGATTTTAGAGTTTCAGCTTTATCAATGTGTTCCCAAGGAACATCGATATCTGTACGACCCATGTGTCCGTAAGCTGCTAATAATTGATAGAATTTACCATTGTTTTTAGCAGGAAGGTTTCTCAAGTCAAATTTCTGGATAATTGATGCCGGTCTAAGGTCGAAGTTTTTAGCAACCAATTCAGAAATTTCATCATCTGAAATTTTACCTGTACCGAATGTATCAACCATGATTGAAATAGGTTCAGCAACACCGATTGCATAAGCTAATTCGATTTCGCATTTTTCAGCAAGGCCTGCAGCTACGATATTTTTAGCAACATATCTTGATGCATAAGCAGCTGAGCGGTCAACTTTTGTTGGGTCTTTTCCAGAGAATGCGCCACCGCCGTGCCTTGAATAACCACCGTAAGTATCAACGATGATTTTTCTTCCGGTCAATCCCGAATCTCCTTGAGGACCGCCGATAACAAAACGTCCTGATGGGTTGATTAAGATAATTGTTTTATCATCAAGTTTAATATCTTCATTTTCAAAAACATAGTCAATAACAAGTTTTTTCAAATCATTTTTAATGATGTCTTGAACTTTTTGATTATCAGAAATACCGTTGATAACAGGATTATGTTGAGTTGATAACAATACAGTATGGATTCTTGCAGGTTTACCGTCAACATATTCAACAGTAACTTGAGATTTTCCATCCGGTCTTAGGTAATCAACAAGACCTTGTTTTCTGATTTGAGCCAATCTGAAAGACAACTTGTGAGCCAAGCTGATAGGTAGAGGCATAAGTTCAGGTGTTTCGTTACAAGCATAACCAAACATAATACCTTGGTCACCTGCACCTAGTTCTTCAGTTTCAACTTTTGATGTATCAGCATTGTTTTTTCTTGATTCAAGAGCTTTGTTTACGCCGTTTCCGATATCTGTAGATTGTTCATCAATGCTAGTTAATACAGCGCAGGTATTAGCATCAAATCCGCCTGCATTTGAACCAACGTAGCCAATATTTTTGATTGTGTTTCTAACAACTTGTGGAATATCAACATAGCAATCTGCTGTAATTTCACCGCAAACAAGAGCCATACCTGTTGTAACAGTAGTTTCTGCTGCAACTCTTGATTGTCTGTCCTTAGTTAAAAATTCGTCCAAAATCGCATCTGAGATTTGGTCACAAACTTTGTCGGGGTGTCCTTCTGTAACTGATTCAGAAGTAAACAAAAAATTTTTTGGTGTCATTTCTTTTTCTCCTTAATTTATTTTCACCGCCGGTAAGTCTTTTAATTCCAACCCGGCACTCCATTTTTCTTTTATAGTTTAGTCCAAAGTTTACACTAAATCAAATTTTGAGATATTTCTTCATAATAAAAGTTAATATATAAAAAAAAGAACACATTTTAGTGTTCCTTTTTTTATATATACTTATTGTTTTTACTGAGCTTTTAGTTTATTAACTCTTGCTGTCAAATTGTCAACTTGAGATTTTAATACTGTATTTTCTTTTTCAAGTTTAGAAATTTGAGTTTCAGCATTTGTCGTACGTTTAACAAGTGCAACAATTTTTCTATCCAGTTCTTTTATCGCATTAATTGTGGCATAGAACATTTCATCCCATTTGATTCTCAAATATCCGTCTTCCCCTTGGAATACAGAGTTCGGGAATACTTTTTGCAAATCTTGCGCCATAACACCGACATGCGGAGCTTTTTTAGGGTCGTTTTTGAATGTAAAGTTGTAAACTGTCAGTTTATTTAATTCGTTTAGACCAGCCAAGCTGCGTGTTCCGATATTTTTTAGTCTTCTGTCTGATGTTGTATTAAGGTTAGGACAAATTGTGCTATTGTCAAATTCATAACTTGTAACATCGTCTTGTAAACACGCTGCATGGTAACTATCACCAGAAGTTTTGTAGCCGTAATAGTATCCATTACTATTACCACCTATACCTAGAATATACCTGTTATGAAAATGATGCAGAGTATTACCGGCAGTGAAATAAGGTCTACCTCTAACTATTAAGTTACCATTTACAATAGTTGTAGTGTTAGATGCAGATGCGGCATCGGCATACTCAGGAATTCCATTACTTCTAGTGTTTGGATTGTGTATTTCTAAAACCGCATCTCCACCAAAGTTTTGAGGTTTTGAACCTATATATGTTCTTTCAACATCATCAGTTAATCCTCCTAGGAATTCTGCGGTTGTGCCAGCGTGAGGACCTGAGTTTGCCCCAATACATGTTTTATATGAACCTTTAACTTCGCCACAAGCATTATAACCAATAGCAACGTTATAATATCCATTCTCTAAATTTTTTAAGGCATTTTGACCTATAGCGATATTGTATTCACCGCCATTAATTTTTGCCAATGCATTATCTCCTATAGCTAGGTTAAAAGAGCCTCCATCACCGCTACCACCTGCATTATAACCAATATATGTGCTGTAAGCGCCTCTTTTAGACTTAGCTCCGGCATTGTATCCAATAAATGTCATGTGTGAATTAACAGATTGCGTCATTCCGGCATTTGCGCCAATAAAAGTTTCATCATTGATTGTAGTGTATATATTTTGCCCTGCATTGTATCCAATTGCAGTATTATTTTTTCCTAGCGCTGCTGTTTTTGCTGCATTATAACCAATCGCAGTGTGTCCCTCCCCTTTTGTTAAGTTATTTAAGGCATTGAATCCTATAGCAACATTTTCTCTAGCTCCTGTTGTTGACAAATCTAGCTTACTAGTACCTTCAACAGGATAACTACCGCCAAGCAACATGTTGTTTTGTGTAACTAACCAGTTTCCTGCAAATTTACCGGAATCTGAAGATGAAGTTCTTCCATATCTGAATTGCAATTGTTTTTGAACATATTTGTTGGAAGTAATCTCGCCGGAACGGATAACCATTTTAGATAGAGGTAATAGCATTTGATTAACGGCACTGTCACTATCTGGCGATACACCAAAGAATAACTCAGCTGAGTTTGATGGGTCTCCAGGTGAATAAAACGCATCAAAACTGTTTCTGTCTACATAGTCCCAAACATTATATTTACTTGTATAATGTGTTCTCATTCTTTTCGTAAAAAATGGTGCGCAGGCTGCGAAGATTATTGATAACACAAGTAATACTAACATTATTTCTGCTAAAGTATACGCGTGTTTTTTGGTAAAATTCATACTCAAACTCCATCTAATATAATTATATTTATTCTTTCAGTATAACATATTTACATACTGTTTTCAATATTTTACAACTTTTGTAACATTCTGAAATTCAATGATTATTTTTGTGCTATTCTTTACTTATAGACAGTTTAAATATGAGGAAAAATAATTATGTCAGCAACAAAAATCGAAGATTTACCTACGGTTTACAATGCACAAGAAACCGAAGCAAGTATTTATAAGTTTTGGGAAGATAACGGCTTTTTCAAAGCTGATTCCAGTAGTCCTAAGAAACCTTTCTCTATTGTAATTCCACCGCCAAATGTTACAGGTGTTTTGCATATGGGGCATGCGTTGGATGAAACTTTGCAAGATATCCTTGTTCGTTACCACAGAATGAGCGGATACGAAACATTGTGGGTTCCGGGTACTGACCATGCCGGTCTTGCTACTCAAAACGTTGTAGAAAGACAACTTGCAAAAGAAGGCTTAACTCGTAACGATTTAGGTCGTGAAAAGTTCGTGGAAAGAACTTGGGAATGGACTAACGAACATAAAGGAAGAATCCTAGACCAAATGAAACGTTTGGGTGCATCATTTGACCGTACTCGTGAAAGATTTACCTTTGACAAAGGTTGTTCAGATGCCGTTAAAGAAGTTTTTGTAAGACTTTATGAAAAAGGATTAATCTATAAAGGTTCTTATATTGTAAACTGGTGTCCGAGATGTCAATCTGCGATTTCTGATGTTGAAACAGAATACGAAACGGAACAAGGTCACATGTGGGAAATTTCTTACCCATTGAAAGGTGAAGCAGGAGCAATTATTGTTGCAACAACTCGTCCTGAAACAATTTTTGGTGATGTTGCGATTGCTGTTCACCCGGATGACCACAAATATTCTGAATTGGTTGGCAAAACAGTTGTAATTCCTCTAACTGGTAGAGAAATTCCTATTATTGCAGATGAATATGTTGACAAATCATTTGGTACAGGTGCTGTAAAAATTACACCTGCTCATGACCCTAACGACTATGAAGTTGGTAAACGTCATAACTTGAAACCTATTTGGGTTATTGATGAAGAAGGTAAAATGAAGGCTTGTGGTGAAGTTCCTTCAAATCTTCATGGACTTGACAGATATGAGGCTCGTAAGCAAATTGTTAAGATGTTGGAGGATAATCATTCTCTTCTTCGTGTAAGAGACCATGAACACAATGTCGGCAAATGTCAACGTTGCGGAACAACAATTGAGCCATTACTTTCTGAACAATGGTTTGTAAAAATGAAACCTTTGGCAAAAGAGGCTATTGCAGCTGTAAAAGACGGTAGAATTAAATTTATTCCAGAACGTTGGGAAAAGAATTACCTTGGCTGGATGGAAAATATCAGAGATTGGTGTATTTCTCGTCAAATTTGGTGGGGACATCAAATTCCTGCTTATTATAATAACGAAACAGGTGAGATGGTTGTAGCAAAAGAAAATCCTGACCCATCTAAATATACTCAGGATTCTGATTGCTTAGATACTTGGTTCTCATCAGGTTTGTGGCCATTTTCTACAATGGGTTTCCCTAACAGCGAAACTGATGATTTCAAAAAATTCTATCCAACATCAGTTCTTGTAACAGGTTTTGATATTATTTTCTTCTGGGTTGCAAGAATGATTACAATGGGTCTTGAATTTACAGGAAAAGCACCGTTCTCAACTGTTTATATTCACGGTTTGGTTCGTGATGAAAAAGGTCAAAAAATGTCTAAAACTAAAGGTAACACTATTGACCCAGTTGTAATTATTGATAAATACGGTTGTGATGCATTGAGATTCACCATGACATCATTGTGTACTTATGGTGGTCAAGATATCAAAATCAGTGATGAACGTTTTGAATACGGCAGAAATTTTGCTAATAAAATTTGGAACGCATCAAGATTTGTATTGATGAACCTTGACGGCGTTGATAACAATGATATTGATTATTCAAAATTGACAATCGCAGATAAATGGATTTTGGATAAATTGAATAACACCGCAAAAGAAGTTAATGCAAATATTGAAAATTACAGAATCGGTGAAACTGCTCATACATTGTATGATTTCTTCTGGAATTCATACTGTGACTGGTATGTTGAAATTGCAAAAGTTCAATTGCAAGATGAGTCAATTAAATTGAATACTCAAAGAGTATTGAGATATGTTCTTGATATGTCATTGAGATTGTTGCATCCGATTATGCCACATATTACAGAACGCGTATGGCAATTGATTCCGAAAGAAACTGATATCAAAGCTATTATGCTTGCTCCATATCCTGTTTATGAAGACAAATTGTCTTTCCCTAATGAGGCAAGAGAAATGGAATTGGTATTTGAGACAATCAAATCTTTGAGAAATGTTCGTCAAAGTTTTAATATTGCAATGTCAGTATTGTTTGATATCGAAATTCGTGCAACAGAATCTGAAAAGCCAATTTTCAAATCTATAGAAAGCTATATTAAACGTATGGCAAAAGTTCAAAATATTACATACGCTGATGATAGCGTACCTGTTGCGAAAAAATCTGCTACAGCAGTTGTTTCAGCATCAAAAATTATTATTCCTTTGGAAAATTTAATTGACTTTAATGCTGAAATTGCAAGACAGGAAAAGAAACTCGGAAAACTTCAAAATGAACGTAAATCATTAGAAGGCAGAGTTAATAATCCTAAGTTCGTAGCAAATGCTCCGGCTGAATTGATTAAACAAACAAAAGACAGAATTGAAGAAATTCTTGTTCAGGAAAATGCAATTAATGAATTAATTGAAACATTCAAAGCGTAATTTTCAATAAAATATTAAGGGAGTTCTTAACATTTGTTAAGAACTCCCTTTTTTACTGTCAAATTTTGATTTTATTTGATTTATAAAGAATATTACCGTTTCAGATTTAAGTGTAAAAGTTGCAAAAATTTTGCAAACCTTTACATATTCTGAAAAATTTGGTAGTATTATACACGTAATATATAATGGTAGTGTCTGTTTGACAATGGAGTTAATTATGGTAACAAAAAAGGAAACATCTGATTTAGATTTTGAAGCATTGCTTGACAAATATGATTACAAATTCCAAAAAGGAGATTTGGTAAAAGGTGTTGTTTGTGGCTTTGACAGTCAAGGCGTAATGGTAGACATTGGAGCAAAAACTTTTGCAGTTGTTCCGACTTATGAAGCAGTTGATAAAGGCGAAAATGTCGAAGATAAATTTAAAAAAGGACAAGAAGGCGAATTTTTAATCATTCGTGAAGAAGATGAAGATGGCAAATTCTTGTTATCTAAGAAAAAAGTTGATTATGCTTATGCTTGGAAAGAACTTGAAAAAGCAAAAGCAGCAGATGAAACAATCTTGGGTACAGTTGTTAATGTTGTTAAAGGCGGTGTGCTTGTTGATGTTTCAGGTGTTAGAGGATTTATTCCATCCTCTCAATTGCGTGCAAGAGAATCAGAAATTGAAGTTGGTTCTAAATTAGAACTTAAAATCTTGACTCTTGATGTACAACAAAACAACTTTATCTTGTCTAATAAAAAGGTTTATGACGATACTGTTGAAGAGGCTAGAAAAAATATCTTCTCTCAAATTGAACCGGGACAAGTTGTAAAAGGTGAAGTTGTAAGAATTACTGATTTTGGTGCATTCATTGATTTAGGCGGTTTAGACGGTTTGTTGCCGCTATCTCAATTGTCTTGGAGATGGATTGACCACCCTACAGATATTTTGAATGTCGGTGACAAAATTGATGTTGAAGTTATTTCTGTAGACCACGACAAACAAAGAGTTTCTTTGAGTTTGAAAAACCTTGAACCTGACCCATGGATTGAGGCAGCTGACAAAATCAAAGAAGGTGACAAAGTTGAAGGTACTGTAACTCGTTTGAAACACTTTGGTGCGTTTATTGAGGTATTCCCTGGAGTTGAGGCTCTTCTTCCTCATAATGAAGTTGTTGAGTATCAAAACGAAGGTAATGATATTATCAAAGTTGGAGATAAAATCAGCACTTACATTTTGAAGTTTAATCCAGCAGATAAGAGAATATCCTTGTCTGTTCACCCTCAAAGTGAAGAACAAAAAGAGGCTCCAACAGAAGAATAGTAAAATTTCAAAAATTTTAAAATCAAAAAATCAGGGATAGTGTTTATCTCTGATTTTTGTTGACTTTGGATAATTCATCATTAAACCAATATCATACATATAGATGTTTATTACTCTTAAAAAGTAATACATAATATATCAAGAAAGAGTAGTGAACATGCCATTTCGGTACAGATTGCAAAAAGTTTTGGACTTTAGAATAAACCAAAAAGAAGAGCAGAGAATGAAAGTTCAAAAGGCTCAACAAGCAGTCTATCAAGCCGAACAGGATATCAAAAAAAATGAACAGGATATTCTGAATACAAAACAAGGTATGCGAACTGCTGACCCAATGATGTACGAATCGTACGACAACTATCTGAGATTTCTTTGGAAAAAATCCGAAGAGCTTGAGGCAAAAAGACAAGAATTGCAACAAAAACTTGATATTGAGGTCGCAAAACTTGTCAAGTATGAACAAGCCGTAAAAGTTCTTGAAAAACACAAAGAAAAAAGTAAAGAAATTTATCTGGCAGAAGAAAAAGCCGCAGAATTAAAGCAGTTTTCAGAGCTGGGTGTCACAAGATTCTTCAAGCAAGCTCAAGAAAGAGCAATTGAAGAAGAAATGCAAGAAAGTTTAGAGCACAACACAGAAAGTTAGAAGGTAATAAAATGAGTATTAACGCACCATCATCAGCACAAGTAAGCAGTGCATCAGCTTCATCTCAAGTTAATAGCACATCAAATTCTGATAGTGCAAAGAAAACTTCATCAGAATCTTCTTTTAAAGATGAGATGGACAAAGTTTCATCTACCGAAAAGTCTAAAAAAGAGGAAAAAACTTCTGAAAAAAAATCTGATAAGGTAGAAGAAGTTTCTCAAAAAGATGATAAATCTACAAATACCGAAAATAAAACCACAGATAACAGCGCTAATCAAAACCAAAATCAAAAACAACAAAACGAATTGCAAGCTCAAGCTGACCAATTAAACGGTATGGTTGATTTCAGCAACTTTGGTTCATTGTCTGTAAGTGATGCAAATTCAATGCTTACAAATGATATTGCTCAAATGCTTAATATAAATAATTCAGCTGCAGTAACCGGTTTGGCTGCAGATTTGAAGGTTTCTGATTCTGGAATGATGAACTTAGATTATTCATCAATTTCTATGACAGAAAGTGATGCAGATTTCTTTATCAATTTAACTCAGAAAAATGATGTTTCTGTTCAAAATATCACAGCTCAAGCTCAAAATATGTTGAACCAAGGTGTTGACGCTAAAGAAGTTAAACAAAATGTTCAAATTTCTGAAACATTGTTAAATGCAATTAATATAGCAAAAGAAAATAATCAACCTTTGAGAATCGACTTTGACCAAAATATGTCTGTTATCATGCGTTTTGGCAAAGATGGTGCAATTGCAGCTAACTTTATCCCAGGAGATAAAGCTGTAGAACAATATTTAAGAAATAATATCGAATCTTTGAAAAATACGTTTAGAGAAAATGATTTGCCATATTCTGATTTGTCTTATTCAAACAGAGGTGGCAAACAACAAAAAGAAAATAGAAGAAACAGAGAACAGTAAGGAGTATCCGTTATGAATGATGCTTTTATAACCGCAATAAACACTCAATATGCAACAGTAAACTGGATGGATGTTATTGCAGATAACATGACAAATGTTTACACTCCGGGGTTTAAAGAAAAACAAGTAAACTTTAAAACCTTTTTGGGTGGTGCAATCAATGATGATTACAGTAAAAAAATGAGCCAAGGTAAATCTACTCCCGGTACTTCTAATGATAACGTGTTTTTGGAAGGTAAAGGTTTCTTTTTAACCAAAACTCCTGAAGGTAAAAGCGTTTACACTCGTCTTGGTGAATTTACTTTTGATGGTGAAGGTGTTTATAAGGCATCTAACGGCAATACTGTACAAGGTTATATCCTAAATGATAAAGGTGAAATCATGCAAGGTACAAAACCGATAAGTGCTGATTTATACCAAGAAACCGCGTTAAAAGGCGGCGCTTTGGATATTCCGACTACAAATATTAAAATGTGGATTGACCCAAATAATGGTAAATATCTTGGAAAATATGACGAATATGAAATTCAAAAAGACGGAACAATTGTCGGTAAAGCAGAAAACGGCAAAAAAGTTGTTCCGCTATATAGAATTACAACAAGAAACTTCCACAATGCAGCAGGGTTGTATGAATATAAAGACGGACAATTCTTAGAAACTGAAGAATCAGGCAAACCTGTTTTAGGATGTGGTGAAATTCGTTCAGGTTTGTTAGAATTATCAAACGCAGATTTCAAAGGTAATATTTCTTATTACCAAATGGCAAAAGTTCAGATGGAAGTCGTTAATAAGTTGATATCTTCTAACAAAGAACTTTTACAACAAGCAATGCAGATGGTAAGCAGTTCATAATAAAAATAAGATTAATGTTAAACTCCATTTATTACAAGGGGCTTTTTCTAAAAGCCTCTTTTTGTTACAACTTTACTTTTTATCTTATAATTTGTACAATAGATATGCTTATTACAAGGTAGAAAAGGTTTTTAAAATGGACAAATTTAAAATAGCAATCGGTTCAGACCATGGTGGTTTTGTTTACAAAGCAAGTATTATAAAACATTTACAAGATAAAGGATATGAAGTTGAAGATATGGGAACGTATTCTCCTGAGTCTTGTGATTATCCTGTTATAGCTAAAAAAGTTGCACATTCTGTTGCAAAAGGTGATTTTGAAAGAGGTATTTTGGTTTGCGGTACAGGTATCGGTATGTCAATGGCTGCAAACAAAGTAAAAGGTATCAGAGCTGCTGTTTGTGGTGATACATTCTCAGCTAGAGCAACAAGAGCGCATAACAATGCAAATATTTTGTGCCTTGGACAACGTGTAATTGGCGAAGGTTTGTCTCTTGATATTGTTGATGTTTGGTTGACTACGGAATTTGAAGGCGGTCGTCACGAGCGCCGTGTAAATATGATAGAAGAATAGTGAAAGGTAAAATTTGAAATGGAATTAGATTCGCATAAATTTGCATGTATTGTTGCTCAATTTTTGGACGACAAACTTGCAAAAGATATTACAATTTTGAATATAAGTAATGTTTCATCGCTTGCAGATTACTTTGTAATTGTGACAGGTGACTCAACTCCTCAAGTTAAAGCGTTGATGGAAACAGTAAAAGACAAAGTGAAAACTGAGTTTTCTCGTCTTCCGCTACGTCAGGAAAACGATGCTAAAAACAGATGGAATTTGCTAGACTATGGTGATGTTGTTGTACACATTTTGCATAAAGATGAGCGTGAAACTTATGCTATTGAAAAATTTTGGAACCATGCTTATAGTGTTCAAGAAGATGAATGGCGCGAAGTTGCAAAAGAATACAGCAAATATAATAAAGAACAATAATTGCAATGCTACGTAAAATTTGCAAATAGCGATAGAATTAAAAAAAGAGGTCTAATGACCTCTTTTTTAGTGCAAGATTTATTTAATCAGATTAAACTTTAGCTGAAATCACGCTATCTAAGTATGAAGTCATTGCCTCTTTAAATCTGTTACACTCAGCCTCGTTATTTGCCTCAAAGCGGAGAGTAAATACAGGCTCGGTGTTACTTTGCCTAATTAGAGCAAAACCGCCCTTAAAAACGATTCTCATACCGTCTAGTGTAACGATATCTTTTATTTCTGAACCGAACATATCTGGATGATTTTTCACTTGGTTTTTCATAGATTCAAGAACTTCTTTTTTTAATTCGTTCGGACAAGGAAATCTAACTTCATCACTTGTGAAAACTTTGTTAAACGGAGCTAAAAGTTCTTCCAATTTGAAATTAGGGTTTGATTTTTTGTGTTTTGCAACGATTTCAATCATTCTGCAACCTGCATAAATTGCATCATCAAATCCGTAGTATCTGTCCTTAAAGAATGTGTGACCGCTCATTTCTCCGCCCAAAACCGCATGGGTTTCTTTCATTTTTTCTTTGATATATCCATGACCTGTTTTGCACATTACAGCGTTTCCGCCTGCCTCGTTTATTGTGTCATATAAAACTTGAGAGCATTTTACTTCTGAAACAACAGTCGGATGTTCATCAATAATATCCATTGCATAAACTAAAAGCAGTTTATCTCCGGTGAGTGGTTTCCCTTTTGAATCAACGATACCGACCCTGTCGCTATCACCATCAAAAGCGATACCGATATCAGCACCTGTTTCTACAACTGTTTTAGAAAGTGTTTCAAGAGTTGATAATACACTTGGGTTTGGGTGATGGTTAGGGAACCTGCCATCAGGTTCTGAGAATAATTCAACAACATCACAACCGATTGCTCTATATAAGTTTGGAGCAACAATTCCGCCTGTAGCATTCGCGCTATCAACAACAACTTTTATCCCTTCACCGATTCTACCGAATTTTTCTTTCATTTCGGCAGTATATTCAGGAATAATTTCTGTTGAAAAATTGTAGGTTTCAAGTTCAGTCGGCAAATTTTTCCAATTTTCAAAAGTCATCTCTTTAACTTCTTTAATTTGTGATTCATTAAGAGATTGTCTGTTATAAGTCATTTTCATTCCGTTGTATTCGCTAGGATTGTGACTTGCCGTGATAATCATTGCACCATCAAGGTTATGAGCAAATTCAGAATAATAACCTATTGGTGTTGGAGCTAGTCCTAAATCTTCAATATGACCCACTTTTGAATCCATCAATCCGTTAATAAGAGCATCTTTTAAAGATGGAGAATGTAATCTGGCATCCATACAAACACTGATTCTCAAATCTCTTATTGCTTTGCTTGTTTGTTTAGCAAGCCATTTTGTATAGCCAAGGGCTGTGTTGTAAAACAATTCTTCTGTGATATCTTTTCCGTAAATTCCGCGAATATCGTTTTTACCAAAAGCGTGTTCTAATTCTTTCATAATATACTTCTCCTAAATTTTATTATATAATTTTAGCATGAAAAATTTGTTTGAAAAATTTGTAAACAATACGCAAATGTCGGCGTTGATTTTTTTATTACCTGCTCTTTTAGGAACTTTAATATTCATTGTAATTCCGGTTATTTGCTCTTTTGGATTGAGCTTTGCTCAATGGGATTTGCTGAATCCTATCAAATTTGTGGGTTTAGAAAATTATAGAACAATTTTTCATGACGGACTATTTTATAAAATCCTAGGCAATACAATTGTTTTTGCACTGTCGACCTCTATTTTAGGGGTAATTATTCCGATTGTTTTAGCCTCAATTTTAAATACGAAAATCAGAGGAAGTGAGTTTTTTAAAAGTGCTTATTTTTTGCCGTTTATCACTCCGATGGTTGTTGTTGGAGTTGTTTGGGCGTGGATTTTTGACCCAAATATCGGATTGTTAAATCAAGTTTTGCATTTGCACTTGAATTGGTTATATGATTCAAAATTAGCCATGCCGGCACTTATTATGGTATCTGTTTGGAAACTCATCGGCTACAATATGATAATCTTTTTATCTTCACTTTCTGCGATTTCGCAAAGTCTTTTTGAGGCAGCAAAAATCGATGGTGCTAATTCTTTTCAAATTTTCAAAAACGTGACTATTCCAATGCTTTCACCAACAATATTTTTTGTTGTGATTATCACTGCGATTAGCTCATTTCAGGTTTTTGATTTGATTTATTTAATGACGCAAGGCGGACCTTTTGACAGCACCAATGTTTTGGTTTATGCAATTTATAAAAATGCATTTGAATACTTTAACGTAGGCAAAGCAAGTGCCATCGCCTACGTGTTATTTGTAATTATTTTGGTTTTAACTCTTATTCAGTGGAGTTTACGCAAAAAACTTGTTTATAACGAAAAATAATCTCATTTTAGAATAACAGAGTTTGCGGATAAATTTCTTCCACGTAATTAGCCCAATCATTTACAGGAAAAAATCCTATTGCAAATTCTGCGGTATTTTCACCAAGTTGCTGCAAACCTTGAACTTCAATCGGCGGTCCTGCAGGTGTTGTTCTTGCAGGGTTTTTAGAATTTGAAATTATTCCTGTACTACGCAATAAAGTAATAGCCAAAGTGTTTTGGTAAACTTCGTATTCGGTCAAACCCTTTGTTATAACGCCTAAACCGTTAGCCCAAACAAATCTTTGCATTGGAGCAGTGTTTGTCTTAGCCTCCAGTCCTCTTTCTTTTGGCAAATGTTCTCTGATATTATAATTTGGGTCAAATTTACGAGTCAAAAGGACATTCATATCTTCTGATTTAGTCTCTTTAATTGGTTTTGGTAAATTAAATCTGACCTGCCAAAGTTTGTTGCTCATAAGGTTAAGCCATTTGATTTTGAAATTTAGCAATTTAGAGCGTTTATTAAGCGAAATATCAACATTGAAAAATGAGGTTGCAATTCTTATTGTTGACCTTAAAGTCCCTTGCATAATTACTCTTGCTGATTTAATTTCGGCAATTTCGTATTTATCATTTTCGACAGGTCCAAAATTGTAGCTGTCACCAACATCTTTACATCTGACAAATTCAATAAAGTTTTCATATTTTTTAGCTTTGTCATAAATATTTAACTTGCCGTCTTCAATTTCAAGTCTGATATTTGAGTTAAACAAATTCATTGAATCAACAGCCAAATCAGACGATTTTCCATCGGCATTAAATTCTTTAAGTAAGGTGTAAATTGTTGTGTAGTCTTCTGTTACAGGAATCCTATTTGTATCATGCAACAACTTTGTATCAAACCCTTTGCGCTTTGATAGAACTTGTGTTCCTGATTCAATTTCAGTTCTTTCAATTTCTAACAATTTGTATTTATCAAGGTATTTGAAGGTAATTGACAAGTTTTCAGGCTGTGTGAGTCTGATTTCTTCAATAATTGTATTTGCGATTTGCAAAATCTTTTTATACCTGATGATGTTTTCTTCATGTACCATATCGGTTGAACATCCGCAAATGCTGTCATGTGCTTGGTTTTGCAATAACAACTTGTAAGCATACTCAATAACATTATCGTATTTTGAACCAAAATTAAACTGCAATTTGTCAGCCAAATCCAGTTTATATGAACATTCTGTGTTCAATTGTTTTAATTTCATTCTCGAAGAATAACTTCCCGGAAGAATGAAAGTTTTTGAATTGTTCCTCAATTCGTCGTCAAATTTTTCTTTAAATTTTACGCGCTCAAAGTAATCAAACGGATTGCCGACAACGATTACGTAATCATCAAGAATTTCGTTCATTGCCTTGATTTGACTCATAACATCATCAGGTACTCCAAGGTGGTCTGCACCGATTGGCAACAATATGCTATCACCTGATTTTGCAGCGATTTTATCAAGGTTATCTTTTAAAAATTCTGCTTTTTGAATAATATTTTTATCTGATGAAAATATGTCCATAAAGTAACCGCGGATAAGGTTTACGGTATTTATTCCGTTGAACTTAAATTCAGAAGGCAAATCTCCACAACCGCGCCAAACTATAGCTTTATCAATTCCGTATTCTTTTAAAATATCAGGAATATTTTTGCTGTGCCCAAATGTATCTGCCAAGTATGCGATAAAATCCTTACATCCGAATTGTCTGGCTGTTTTTAAACCTATTTCAAGGTTTTTTCTAAACGCGATACCGTCGGTTAAAAATTCATCTACCAAGCAGTAAAAAGGTCCGATGAAGAGCTTTTTTTCTTCAATTAATTTTCTGACAACTACTTCTTTTTCAGGTCTCATTTCAAGATAGTCAAGCAATGCGGCTGTTTGACCGTCAAAATAAAATGAAGGTAACTTACCTTCTTCAAGCATATTCAATACATGGTCAAATACTCTTAAAAGTCTTAACCTGAAAACTTCAAATTCTCTATACCATTCTCTATCCCAGTGGGTGTGAAAATACGCAATTACTGCTTTTTTAGATTTCTTCTTATTAAACATAATTTTATATTACCATCTAAAATTTCAGTTGGCTAATTGTTAAGATTAGACAATAGTTGAATGTAAATTATAATAAAAATTTTTAATATAAAACTGAAATGAGGTGTTTATGAAAAATTTCTTTATCTTTTCTCTTTTATGTTCGCTCTTTTTATCTGCCATAAGTACGGTTGATGCAGCAAGTTCTCCAATTACAACAATTACAAGAACTCAAAATAATCTTTCACAAGACGATATTTATAAAAATGACTTGTCTCAAATAGAAAGTTATCTTTTCGGCAGAACATACAAAAATGACAGCGTATATTCAAGGATGAATCGAATTGAGCGCCATTTGTTCGGCAGATTCTATTCAACCATGAGTCCGGCTAAAAGAATGAATCATATATTGGCAAATTATCGTGATGATTATAATAACAGAAACTATTTGGCAGATGATTATTACAGTACAAGAAGGTCTCCTGCTCGTCGAATTTATAACCGCTATATGGGACAGCCAACAGGCTACACTCCGTCAATTATTGATAATCCGTTTAGTTTCAACAGTTTTTCTCCAACATTTAGCAGAGGATTTTCAAGCAATCGAGGATACGGATACAACAATACTGTGCCTGCTATGACCGGCGCAGGGATACATATTCTGAACTAATGTAAAAAATATATAAAGGATTAAAAATTCGGCTATTTTAATGATACTATATATACTGTAGTTATTTAAAGGGAGAAGTTACAATATGTGTGGTATTGTTGGATATACGGGCAAAAAAGCCGCAGTTGATATATTATTAGACGGACTTGAACAATTGGAATACAGAGGATATGACTCTTCAGGTATTGCAGTTCAATGTGCTGACGGTATAAAAGTTTACAAAGCAGAAGGTAAGCTAAAAAACTTGAAAGAAGAATTAGCTCCTCATGCTTATGAGGTTTCAAAATCTACTTCAGGTATCGGTCATATCAGATGGGCAACACACGGTGCTCCAACCGTTGTTAATGCTCACCCTCACACTTGCGGATGCGGAAAATTAGTTCTTGTACACAACGGTATCATTGAAAATTACAAAGAATTAAAAGCTGAATTAATTGCAAAAGGTTGCAAATTTAAGTCACAAACCGATACAGAAGTTGTTGCACATTTGATTGCCTCAATTTATGGTGAGGTTAAAGATTTGACAAAGGCTGTACAAATGGCAACAAAACGTATTGAAGGTGCGTATGCTTTTTGTATTATGCACAACGATGAACCTGGAAAAATTGTTGCCACAAAAAGAAATGCTCCGCTTTTAATCGGTGTAGGCGAAGGTGAATATTATGTAGCATCTGACGTTCCAGCAACAATTAAACATACAAATAAAGCTATTTATTTAACAGATAATCAAGTTGTGACATTGACTCCTGACTCTTTAGTTTTGGAAGATGAAAATGAAAATATTCTTGAACCTAAAATCGAAGTTTTACCTTGGGAGCCTGTAGCTTTGAGCAAAATGGGTTACAAACACTTTATGCTAAAGGAAATTCATGAACAACCTGACGTAATCAGAAATATCTTGGTTGGGAAACTCCATACATCAGATTCTCCGATTGTGTTGAATGAAGTTAAATTGACTAAAGAAACCCTAAAAAATCTAAACCGTATTCAAATTATCGCTTGCGGTACATCATTGCATGCTGCAATGATTGGTAAATACATTATCGAAGGTTTTTGTAATATTCCTGTTGATGTAGAGGCATCAAGTGAATATATCTACAGAAAAACTGTAACAGACAGTCACACACTTGTAATCGGTGTATCTCAATCTGGTGAAACTGCTGATACTTTGACTGCAATCAAACAATCAAAAGCAAGAGGTTCACATATTTTAATTATTACAAACAGACCGGATAGCGCGATGGCACGTGAGGCTGACAGTTTAGTTCCTGTAAGTGCAGGTATTGAGGTTTCAGTTGCCGCTACTAAATCATATATTGCGCAGCTTACATCTTTCTATTTGTTGGCTTTGTATATGGCTGAAATCAAAGGTACAATGTCTGATACAGATTTGGTAAACATTAAATCTGATATGTTGTTGTTACCGCAAAAAATCGAACAAATTCTTGCCCACAAAGAAGATATTCAAAAATGTGCAAGAAAATATTCAGGTACAAAAGATTTCATCTATATTGCAAGAGGGGTAAACTATCCAACAGCTTTGGAAGGTGCTTTGAAACTGAAAGAAATCAGTTATATCAATGCAACAGGTTATCCTGCAGGTGAATTGAAACACGGACCTATTGCAATGCTTGATGATACAATGCCTGTATTGTCAATTTTGATGAACGGACCTGTTTATGAAAAATTGCTATCAAACAGTGAAGAGGCAAAAGCAAGAAATGCAAGAATGATTGCCCTGACAAACTCTTCTGACCCTAAATTGGATGATTTATTTGACTTTATTATCCGAGTTCCTGAAGTTTCAGAAGTTTTGTCACCAATTATTGCAGTTGTTCCGTTGCAGTTGGTTGCATATTATATTGCCGAATTTTTAGGCAAAGATGTTGACCAACCTCGTAACCTTGCAAAGTCCGTTACGGTTGAGTAGGAAATTTTATGCCCTCTCCTAGGGACACTAGCCGAACCAACGAGCAGCGCGAGTTTTGTGAGACTGTGTGCCGTATGGCTGAGGGTTAGGGTGAGGGGTTAGCATAAGGAAAACAAATGCAAATATTATCAGAAATCACATATTTAAAATCAACATCACAACCAAATACCGAACAAATTGAGTCAGAATTGGCGAAACAATTCGGTTCGATTTTGCGTTGGGCGGTGGTTGGAGTTGATAGCGACGGTTTAAAATTATGTGTTACATACGAAAAAGGGGTATAAAATATACCCCTTTTTTATGCTAATTTTTGTTTTCAAACTATACGACTACTGAATTTGTCATTTTTTCAATTTTCGCATTATCAATGTATTTTTGGTCGATTTTACCTGCTTTATATGCGTGGTCAGTTGAAACTTTTGCCAAACCTAATACGCCTGCACCGATAATAGTTGCAATTGCTGCGGCTTTACCATATTTAGGGGCTGCTGCAATCATTTTATGACCTGCTTGTTCTAATTTTGCAGCAAATGTTGCCCATTTAGCTTTAGGTAGAGCTTTACCAATTACTTGACCTAAATTTCTCAAACCTGTGCCTAATAGAGATGTTGCTTTTACACCAATTTGGGGCTTATACGCTAAAGCTGCAATACCTATACCTGTGGAGGTTACTAGAGCACCACTTCTTATACCTGCAATTAAATCATTTTTGACATGTTCACTTGTGCATTTCAATCTGTTCACTTTTGAACCCATGTCGTTGTTGTTCATTGTTCTCACTGTGTTAGCTGTTGCTAATGCTACTGTTGACATAATACTATTTTCCTTTCTGCTTTCTAAATTTTCCCTACTCATATATAAAGTATTTTTCTCAGAAAAGATTGCATTTTGAAAAATTTTGAAAGTTGAAAAGACAGTATTTATGGACGTTTTTGCCCTTTACAATACTTAATATTCATCAATCATAATTGCATTAACAGGGCAACTGATTGCAGCATCAATACATAAATCTTCTGTTTCATCTATTTTGGCAGGGTTCACAATCGCCTTTTCTCCTCGCATTTCAAAGACTTCAGGATTAATAATTGCGCATGCCCCACAACCGACACAAAAATCCAAAATTGTAACGTTCATAAAAAATACCCTCCATAAAACCTTGTAGTTTATTATGAAGGATATTTTTAAATTTATTATCAGTCGTGGTATTTACGACTATTTACTAATCTTCGTTAGAAATAATTTGAGCACCGTTGTTTTCAACCGACAATGTCTTGATATCACATTTGATATTTTGGTCAGCCCAAGTATCTTTTACGATATTTCTAATTTTGTCTAAATCATTTCTTTCTGAAATAACCAAAATTGAAGACCCTGCACCACTTAAAACACAGCCTAAAACATTGTCAAAGTGTCTCAAGTTGTCAATGATTTTGTCTAATCCCGGAACTAACTTCATTCTATACGGTTGGTGAAGTCTGTCTTGTAGAGCTAATTTCATCAATTCTGAATCTTTTGTATGCACTGCTTGTACAAACATAGCAAGTCTTTTTGCATTAAAGATTGCATCTTTCATCGGCACTTCTTTGGGTAATACGGAACGTGCAATATCGGTTGATAGTTCAAAATCAGGAACACAAACTGTTACTGCCCACTCAGAAGGCCATTCAAGTTTTCTGTAAACAACACTGCCATCTTCTTCTTGAGAAGAGATAACAAGTCCACCAACGATTGCAGGAGTGATGTTGTCTGGGTGTCCTTCAATTTCGCACGCAATAGATAATAATGCAACTTCATCGGCAGGTCTACCTAAAAGTTCGTTTGCCGCAATTAAAGCACCTACAATAACAGATGAACTACTACCTAAACCCCTTGCAACAGGAATGTTTGAGTGGATATTTATTTTTAATTCACTCGGAGATTGTCCGATTGAATTGTACAAAAGCTCGACTGCTTTGTATACAATACTGTTTTCGTCTGATGGGACATGGTCAAGTGACAGTTGGTCAATTGAGTCATTATCAGCCAAAACGTTGATTTCTACGCCTGTGCCCGGAAGTACGGTTTCTTCTATTGTGATTGTGTTATAAATAGGCAAAGCCATTCCTAAACAATCAAATCCCGGACCGATGTTCGCTGTTGTAGCAGGAACTTTTACACTAACTTTCATATTCTTAATCTACCTTTCGTAGTATATTATACCAAGAATAAATAAAAAAGCTAATTATTATCAGTTATTCAAAATATTTAGGAACACCGTTTTGATTTTTTAGTGTTGCATGTTTTGTATTCTCACCGTCATATCTTCTTATGCTTGCTGCGCCGTTATTGTACTTGTCAACCTCATAAACCAACTCTCCGTCTTCCGTGGAGTTTGAATTTGGCACACCATCTTTGTATTTATACGCTTTTACGGTATATTCATTGTCGCCGTTATCTTCTGTTACTGTGTAGCCATCTTTATAATATTCAGTTTTTGAACCTTGATTGCCGGTTGAAATAATTGCCAAATTTCCATTAACCGTGTATGTTATGCCGTTTTTATTGTAAGATTCGTTAGCTTTGTGGTATTGTCCATCGTTACACCAAACAGCATCACCTTTCTCATTTTTTTCGCCGACTTTGCGCCCATCAACGGTCTCCTCACCGTTTGAAGTGTCACCATTAAATATTTGAACAATATTATCAAGCAAAGCTCCCGCCATATCCCAAGTCTTGCCTATTATTGATGAAATGGCGTCTTTAAATGACAGATTCTTAGCGTTTGTTCTGTTTAATTCAGTCTCAGTAAAATCTCCGTAAGTGATGGTGTCTTTACCTTCACTATTGACTGATGCGTCCTTATTACGTTCTGAATAATCAAAGAGCGAACGGTTCATAGAAGTATAATCATCTTGTTTACTATTGGCTTTTTGAAGCAGATTTTGCGTATTGGTCTCTATTTGTGGTGAATTTATTGGAGTATTTGTTATTGAATTAGTCATCTAATTATATAAAAAAGAGATATTTTTGATATATTCACTATATTAAGATAATGTTACAATCTTAACATTATATCTATGGGGCGTATAATGAGACTATGAGCGAATTTCATCCATATTTTACACATGATGGTTCTGTAGGGCTGTATAGTCCACAGTTTAATGACATTTACCACAGTGCAACAGGAGCTTTAACAGAGGCTTATGAAAAATTTATCTATCCGTCAGACATTGAATCGTTAATGACAAAAGAGTCGATAAAAGTTTTGGATATCTGTTACGGTATCGGATATAATTCAAAAAGTTTTTTAAATTATATTTTTGAAAATTATTCTCAGAAAAATTTTTCAAAAAAATCTTCACTTACAAAATTGCATATCGCGCCGATAGATACCGATAATAATTCACGTAAAGATGTAAGGAATTCTATCGACAAGGTATATGACGATAATATTTCTAATAGTAGTATGGATAAAATATCCCCTAAGTCTGACCAATATAACGTATCGATACATGGCGATAAAGTTTTGCCAAAGATTTATATAAAAGCTGTAGACTTTGATAAATTTTTGTCCCAACTTTCTCCGTTTATAAAAACCGGTGCAAAAAAGATTGATAATTCTCATTTGGATTTTGAGTATAGTACAATTAACAAATTTTTAAATTCTGATAAAAAAATTGAACATAAAAAAATCAATAACTTGATAAATTATCTGATTTTATTAAAATTTATCGAAAAATCGCCTAAAATTCTCGAAAATCAGGACTTGATATCAATTTTAAATAATCCGAAATACGATATATTTTTAGACGAGAAAATAAGGGGCATTTTTGAATATTATTATTCTAGTATAGGTAAGAATACCCCTAAAAAGTCTTTTTGGTCGTTTTTACATAATATATATTATAAGTATGTATCTAAGGGTTATAAAAGCGGTCTAAAAAGGTATAATCTACAGGATATAGAATTTGAACTAAAAAATGACGATGCGCGCAAAGTTATTATCGAAGATAATAATTTATATGATTTGATATTTTTAGATGCTTTTACGCCATCAAAGTGTCCATGTTTGTGGTCTTATGAATTTTTTAAATTGCTTTTGGACCATTTGGAACCGGATGGCAAAATTTTGACCTACACAACATCAGTATCAGTTCGCGGTGCAATGATTGAGGCTGGATTTTTTATCGGCAATATTTATAATGTACGCGAAAATAAATTCACAGGAACTATTGCAACCAAAAACAAATCGTTGATAAAATACAACCTTTCAGAATTCGATTTAGGGCTTGTTAAAACTAAGGCAGGTATATTCTATCGTGATGAAAATTTGACCGCCCCTAATGAGGCGATATTAGCGTGTCGAAAAGAGGAGGTTAAAAACAGCACTCGCATGTCGACCTCACAGTATCGAAAACAGGCAAATGGTAGTTTAAATTCTTTGGTTATTAGCTAAACATAAATAGTTTTTTAGTCTAGTCAATTCAGGCTGACTTTTACTAAAATATTATAAGCATATATCGTAGCGATTGTATGAATTCCTTATCTGACAAATTCTCAAATTTTGAGGACAAGATTATATCATAAGAATAAAGGCGTAGGTTGTGCTTACTCGTTTTTTTTCTCAAAATAACATGAACTATTTACACTAATTCTTAACAATTTTGCACTGAGAAAATCGCGAATTATAATATTATTATGAGTGAAAATTATGATGTAATAGTTGTTGGTGGTGGAACAGCAGGTTGCTCTGTAGCGTATATGAGCGCAAAACTCGGATTAAGAGTTTTGTTGATTGAGCGTGGTATTCACCTTGGGGGTACGATAACATCAGGGCTTGTTGTGCCGGCAATGATGGGCGGTCATCACCAGATAAATACTGAGTTTTTCAATATTCTTATTTCTGAATTAAAAAAAGTTGGCGGACAGGTCACTTATATGGGCAATCAGGGGTGGTTTAATCCTGAATTGTTGAAGATTGTTTTAGACAAAATGATGAATGATGTTGGTGTTGAAGTTCGTTTTAATGCCGAAGTTAAAGATGTTAAAACCGATGCTAACAACGTGCTTTCTGTAGAAATTAATAAAGAAATATTATCAGTATATAACGAAGAGATAGATACTGATAATATTAATCAAGATTATGAACCGTTATCGGTATATATCGGAGCGACGTATTTTGTAGATGCGACAGGCAATTGTGATTTTGCAAATCAAATTAATTGCACTTTTTTAAAAATGGAATCTGATTATCAGCCGATGAGTTTGCGCTTTATAATGAGTGGAGTCGACTTAAAATCATTTGGTGATTGGCTTTTAGAACTCGATACGGATAGAAATGTAACAACCGTACAACATATAGATGGGCAAATTCATCTATCTACAGCATATACTTGGGATAGCGATAAACACTGGGCGTTAGCCCCTATTTTTGATAAAGCTGTAGCAGATGGAGTGCTAAAAGACACTGACAGAAACTATTTTCAGGTATTTACTATAGCCGGAATGTCTGATTCTGTTGCTTTTAATTGTCCGAGAATTGCCGAAACCCTTAATCCAAACCTTGTAAAAGACACTACAAAAGCCTTGATGCAGGCTAGAGAAAGTATTTTTAGGCTTTCAATATTTTGCAAAAAATATCTAAAAGGGTTTGAAAATGCTTATATTTCAAATATCGCAGATATGCTTGGCATAAGGGTTTCAAACAGAATTAAGGGTAAATATCTGTATACAATCGATGATTTGCGCTCAGGCAAAAAGTTTGAGCATCCTGTGTTGATTTCAAATTATCCTGTTGATGTTCATAGCAAAGACAAAAACAGCTCAACACTAACAATGACAGGAGAATACCAATTGCCGATAGAAAGTCTGATTTCTTATGATTATGATAATTTGCTGGTAGTCGGTCGTGGAATTTCCGCGGATTATATGGCACAAGGGGCTTTGCGCGTTCAGACCAGTTGCTTTTCTATGGGAGAATCTGCAGCAAGATATATGGCAAGTCAAATTGCTAGCAATGGCGCGGAATCTTAGTACAAAGAATATTCATTGCATCAAGCAGAGGGTCAATAGTTGGCGAAAATGGCGGAGAATAAGTCAAGTCGTTACTGCCAAATTGTTTGACCGTAAGTTTTCCGACTAGCGCACTGGCTAAAGAATTTATTCTTTTATCAGCGCCAATAGAGCCTACGGCTTGCCCGCCAAGGAGCAAGCCTGTAACTTTATCAGCGATGACTTTGATAGTGATATCGCTTGCCTCAGGCATATATGCAACCATATCAGATTTTGATACAACGGCTGAAACAGGTGTATAGCCAAAACTTTGTGCCTCTTTGGTTGTTAAACCGGTCATTGACATAGTTGTATTAAGACACCTTGAAACAGCAGAGCCAAGAACTCCTTCAAAAACCGTATAAACCCCTGCAGCATTTAACGCGGCGCACCTACCTTCTTTATTTGCGGTAGAACCTAACGGAACCCAAACAGAATGACCGCTAATCAAATGAGGTTCTTCGCAACAATCACCGCAAGCATAAATGTTAGGAACAGATGTCTGCATAAGTTTATTAACTTTTATAGCGCCTGATTCGCCAATTTCAATTCCTGCCTCTTTGGCAATTTCAGAATTTGGAACAATTCCTGCACTTAACAACACAAAATCTGTCTTAAACATCTTTCCTGAGTGAGTTTTGACATGAGTCAACGTTTGCCCCTCTCCTAAAAATTCGCTCACGGTTTCACCTGTATGAAACGCGAAAGTCTTGGTATTACAGGATTCTATGCGCATTTTAATAATATCTGACATATCAGGGTCAAACATTGGCATAATTCGGTCGTTCTTTTCGATAACATCTACTTCTAAACCGTTGCGCACAAAGGCCTCCAAAAGTTCTAAACCAATATAGCCACTGCCAATAATTACAGCATGTTTTGATTGCTGCATTTTTTCTTTAATTTTTATACCGTCTTCAATTTTTCTCAGAGTATAAACATTATCAAAATCCTTAATTCCCTTGATATTTGGGATTAAAGGTCTTGCGCCGGTTGCAATAATCAATCTGTCATATTTTACAAGTTTTTCTTCCTTATTCTTTGGGCGAACCAATACTTGTTGTTCTTTTATAAGAATTTTTTCTACTCTTGTTTGCAGGTATACATTTATACCGGAGGCATTAAATTCCTCGACCGAGCGCACAAGTAGTGACTTGTAGTCAGAAAAATTACCTTCTATATAATAAGGTAAGCCACAAGATGAATACGAAACATGAGTATCATCTGTGTAAATACTGACATTTGAATTTGGTAGTAAACGTTTGATTTTTGCTGCAGCTTTAGCTCCTGCTGCCACTGCTCCTATGATAACAATTTCCATAGAAATAATCTAAGTTATTTCTATGGAAAAAACATTGCACAACAGTCTAATTAACGCTGTAGGTACTTAAAATCATATCTTTCATAAATTCACAATAAGTATCTTTGTCATTGTCAATATTCTCTGCCTTCTTAATTAAATTTTTAAGCTCAATAATAATCTGCTTTCTCATTAAATCTTCGTACATGCTTGATACACACTCCGCATTGTCTAATTACATATATGTAATCGGAATGTTTTTTGGTAATCTTTAATAATTTAGTTCATATATTAAAGAATGTTTACAAAATAAAAAACGCTCAATTGAGCGTTTGCCATAAAATAATTTCCTATCCTTTTTCCTAAGTAAATCCTTTTTCTCTTTTGTCCTATTGATTATCCAACGATTTTTGAAACGAAGTTACAAGCTTCAAAGAATGAATCTTTTACAAACTCTTTGGCAAGAACGCTTACCGGTCTGTTTTCAATACAATCAAAAACGAAATAGATTGGGTCTTGAGAGTTATTGAATCTCATCCTTCTGTCTTTATTTTCCAAATATTTAAAATCTTCAATTGATTTTCTTTTAGAAACTCGTCTTGTCATTGTTCCAAAAGGTTTGTCTGAAGTAGCTAACATTTCTCTTTTCTCTCTCTTGTTTATATCTTACATATATATAAAGTAGATAAAGTTTGAAAAATTGCTTTTTTGTAAATCTTTGAGTTTACAAAACTTAATATTTTGGAAGGCTAAATGGCAAGAAGACTGGAGGTCAGGCTATTAATGCTTGGGTAAAGGTGATTACGGCTCCATTTCGACAATATCATCATCGTCAACAATATTTTTGCCGATAGATTTTTCAAGCAAAGCCTTTGCCGAATTGTATTCATATAACGCGGTGTAATAAGTCAACTGCGCCTGTTCATAGCTATTTTCAGCATCTTTCAATTCTGTTGGGGATGCCTCACCTACGCGGTATCTGCCATAGGAAAGCTCGTAGTTTTCTTTTGACTGTTTAACTTGTAAAATCGCGACAGGTAACTGGTTTCTCTTTTCTTCAAGTTGCAAGTATGCATTTTGGATTTCTAAATAAATTGCGTTTTGTGTGTTTCTCGCGTTAGCAAGTTCTTTGTCATACAAATATTTCGCCTCTTTGATTTCGTTTCTAATCAACATTGCATTGACACTCGGAAACGTCAAATAAGCGCCTAAATTGTAACCGTAGTTTGAATTCCACGACTTACCACCTCTTTGGTATTGACCTTCCAGTGATATTGTTGGAAAATACGATTTTTTAGTTAATTTTACTGTCTGATTTGTACCTTCAACTTTGATTTCTGCAAGTTTTAGCTCCGGTCTTGAGTCTCTAGCTGTATCTATTGCTTGTTCAAATGTCAGGCTAATCGGTTTATACTGCAAGCGGTCAAGTACATCATATCTTTCGATATAAGGAACTCCCATTACATTATTTAACTTTGCAATAGCCAAATTTACGGCGTTTTCAGCTTGGATAAGTTTGAGTTTTGCACTGCTTAAATTTGTTTCAGCAATTGTAACATCAACTTTCGGATTCATTCCGGTTGTATAGAAGGCTCTTGCCTGATTGTAGAACAGCTGATATTTGTCGACGGTATCTTGTGCTACGCGTTTAGCCTCATAAGCAAAAAGTACATTATAATAAGCATCTTTTGTTTGGTAAATGACATCGTTTACTGTAGCCTCAAAAGTCTTTTTGTAAGCCTCATAGTCTAATTTTCTGATTGTTGCTTGGTTTTGAGTGACTCCAAAATCATAAAGCATTTCTTGTAATGAGACTTGACCTAATAGGTAATAATTAAATTCCAAATTCTTACCTAACGCATCAGACAATTGAAGTTGTTTCAATTTAGTATAGCCTGTTTGCCAAGTAATTGTCGGAAAATAATTTGACCAAACTTGTTTAATACGTGCATCGGACGCTAAGATATCCTGAAACGCTGCATTAATTTGCGGATTATTTCCAAGAGCCAGCCTGATGCAGTTATCAAGTGTCATATCAATATTTTTTTCGACTGAGCCTGCAATAACAAAATCAGGTTTTACTTCGACATTTGGCAAAACATTTTCACCTTGTGGAAATTCATCAGAGTTGATTTTATTTCCGATTCCTCTGGCATCAACGTTTTGAAGTGTAGAGAACATTGTTATTACAAGTGTTATAAATAATAATATATATTTTCTAAGCATTCTTTTTACTTTCTCTATATTGTTTTACTCGTTTAGCAAAGTTTACTTTGAATTCTTCTACCATTACATAAAAAGCCGGAACAAGAAGAGTACCGATAAATGCAACGGCAATCATACCGCCAAATACAGTCATACCAACAGAGTGTCTTGATGCTGCACCTGCACCTGATGCGAATACCAATGGTAACAAACCTAAGATAAATGCAATGTTTGTCATCATTACGGCTCTAAATCTCAGTTTAGCAGCTTGCATTGCGGCATCTCTGATAGATAATCCGCTTTCGTGGGCATCTTTTGCAAATTCGATAATCAAAATAGCCTGTTTTGTACTCAAACCGATTAGCATAACCAGACCAATTTGAGAGTAAATATCAAGTGAATATCCAGCAACATATTGGAACAACAGTGCCCCTACCAGAGCAACAGGCGTAACTAAAAGTACACTGATTGGCAATAGCCAACTTTCGTACAAGCCGACAAGGAACAAGAAAATAAATACAAGTGACATAATCAAAATCGGAATAATTTGTCCGCTTGATTGTTTTTCTTGTAATGAAGAACCTGACCAAGCAAAGCCCATATCTTCAGGCAAAACTTCATCTGAGATTTTTTCCATCATCTCCATTGCTTTACCTGAACTTATGCCTGCTCTTGTACTTCCGTTGAATGTTACGGCAGGATACATGTTGAACCTTGTTCTTGTGTATGGGCCGACAACATTTTTAATTTTTATGACAGAAGATAGAGGAACCATTCTGCCTAAAGTATTTTTGACATAAATTTTATCAATATCAGCAATTCTTGCTCTGAATGGAGAATCTGCTTGAACATATACACGGTAAACACGACCGTATTTATTGAAGTCGTTTACATAAGTTTTTGCAAAATATGATGCGATAGCATTGTAAACTTCGCTCACCTGAACGCTTTGCGCCATAGCCTTATCTACATCCACATCAAGTTCAAGTTGTGGCAAATTCGCACTGTATGTAGTATAGAACATTTCAAAGTTAGGGTCTTGCATTACTGTTCCCATAAGTTTTTGAGCTTGAGAGTACAGTTCAGAGGCATCTCTGTCCCCTTTATCAAGTAATTGATACTCAAAACCACCAAACATTCCTAAACCTGAAATTGCAGGTGGAGAAAATGTTGCAACGGTTGCTGACGGATAATGAGCAAACTGTTGGTTGATGTTTTTCATAATACCGTCAAGTGATTCTTCTTTTCTATGACGTTTTGACCAAGGTTTGAAGTCCGAAACAATAAATGCAGTGTTTTCGCCGTTCAAACCTACAAGAGAAATTGTTTCTCTAACCCCAGGAATTTTAGCCAATTTTTGTTCAACATCTTTTGCGACTTCATCTGTTCTTGATGCGGATGAACCGTCTGGCAATTGGATTTGTGTAAATACTGCACCTCTGTCTTCTTGAGGCAAGAAACCGCGCGGAATAATTAAAAACATTCCTGCTGTAAACAGAACAATAATTCCAAGTACGGATAATGTAAGTTGCCAAGATTCAACAAAGTATTTTGTGTATGACAAATATTTATCTCTTACTTTTGCAAACCAATCATCAAAAGTCTGAATGAATTGGAAATCTGCCTTTTCTTCCCCTGATTTAAGAATCATAGAACAAAGTGCAGGGGCTAATGTTAAAGCTACAAGGGTTGATAAACCGATTGATGATGCGATACACAGTGCAAACTGTCTAAACATTCTGCCTGTGATACCACCCATAAATGATACCGGAACAAATACAGCCATCAAAACCAGTGATGTTGCCAAAACCGCACCAAAAACCTCTTTCATTGTGATTTCTGTAGCTGTTTTAGGGTCTTTGCCTTCTTGAATGTGTCGCTGCGTGTTTTCCAAAACTACTATGGCGTCATCTACAACCAGTCCGACCGCGAGTACCAAACCAAATAATATTAACAAATTTATTGAAAATCCGAAGATATTCATAAATATAAATACACCAATCAAAGATACCGGAATTGCCGCAAACGGAATAAATGCCGCCCTTGCAGTACCCAAGAACAGGTATGTTACAAGTGAAACCAAAAGAACCGCAAGTGCAACGGCTGAAATTACCTCGTGGATAGATTCACGTACAAATTCTGTTTCATCGTGTTGTATTCTATATTCAATATCTTTAGGGAAAGTTTTGCTTAACTCTTCCATTTTCTTTCTGATTTTGTTAGAAAGGTCAATAGCGTTAGCTTCAGGCAGCTGGCTGACAGGGATGATTGCGGAATTTTTACCGCTGATTCTTGAAAAGTTTGAATAACTTTCTGCACCTAAATCAACTCTTGCAACATCTTTCAAACGAACTTGCGCACCGTTTGGCAAGGATTTTATGATAATGTCTTCAAATTCCTTAGCATCCTTTAAACGCCCTTTGGTTCGCATTGTAAGTTTAATCAACTGTTTATCTTTCATCGGTTCAACACCCAAATCCCCTGCCGGAGATTGAATGTTTTGCGATTGAATAGCCGTTGTTACGTCAGTTGTTGATAGTCCGTAGGTTGCCATTTTATCAGCATCAAGCCAAATTCTCATAGAATAGCTGGATGAACCGAATACACTAACTGTACCGACACCTTTAATACGAGCAAGTTCATCTTTGATGAAAATATCTGCGTAGTTTGAAACAAACAAGCTGTCATAAGAACCGTGCGGTGAGTTTACGGAAATCATCATCAACCCCGGACCACCTGTTGACTTTTTAACCGACAGACCGTATCTTCGGACTTCTTCAGGCAAACGCGGAGTTACCAATTGAAGTTGGTTTTGTACGTTTACAACAGCCATATCAGGGTCAGAACCTACTTCAAAATACAAGGTTAATTTATAAGAACCGTTTTGCGATGTTGAAGACATATAAATCATATCTTGAACACCGTTCAATTGAGCCTCAACAGGTGCTGCAATTGTAGATTCAATTACGTCAGAACTCGCACCGGCATAAGTTGCACTAACAACAACTTGAGGAGGTGTGATTGAAGGATATTCTTCAAGCGGCAATGTTTTAATCATCAAAATACCTGCAAGTAGTATTGCAAGTGAGATAACAATCGCCAATTTCGGACGTTTAATAAATAAATTTCCTTGTTTTTCTTCTGCCATTTATATTTAACCTTTATTATTTTTTCTTTTTATCTGATTTAATTTCGTTTAATTTTGCCATTTCTTCTTTTGAAACAATTTTTACAGGAGACCCAGGAGTAACTTTCAATATTCCGTCTACAATTACCCTATCACCTGCTTTTAAACCGTCTTTAACAATCCAATTGTCACCTGATTGACCTTGAACCTTTATATAAGTAATTTTTGGCATACCTGTTTCATCAATTGTATAAACATATTTGCCTTCTTGGTTTTCCTGAACTGCTACAATCGGTACAACCGGAACTTTTACTGGATGATTTGCATATAATTTTACATTTACAAATTCGCCATGAAGAAGTTTGTTATCTTTATTTTGGAAAGTTGCCCTCATAGTAACCGTACCGGTTGATTGGTCAACTTTGTTGTCTAAGAAATCTTGTACACCGTCTTGGTTGTATTTATCTCCGTTTTGGAAATACAATTCAACTCTTCTTTTTGCATTTGCATTTTCATCAATTGAAGAAATTGATGCGTAATCTTCTGATGATAGCGGAAATGTTACGTAAATAGGATTTGTACTGTTAATTGTGGTCAAAGACCCTGATGATGGGGTTACGTAGTTACCGACAGTAACATCAATGATACCGATTCTGCCATCAACAGGAGCTTTTACTCGCGTATAACTCAAATTTCTGTTTGTATCATTGTAATTTGATTGAGCAGCTTTTAATTGAGCCTGCAAAGCATCTCTATTTGCCAAAATTTCATCATAACGTGATTTTGCAATGTAGTCTTGTTTTACAAGTTCCTCTGCTCTGACAAGTTGTTTATTTGCATAAGCCAATTGAGCCTTGATATTTTGGATATTTGCACCTGCAACGCTTGATGCGTTTTGATATTCAACCGGTTCAATTAAGAAAAGAGTTTCGCCAGCTTTTACATAATCACCTTCTTTGAAATAACTTTTTTGCAAATAGCCTGAAATACGTGCCATAACGCTTACTTGGTATTTAGAAACAACACGCCCTGGTGCTTCAAAGCTTTGAATAACGTCTTTTTCACTGATTGTGTCAACAACAACATTTGGCGCCGGACGATTTTTTGCCGAATTCTTTTTCATATACGAACCGGCTGCAGATATAATAAATCGCGTTGCAATAGCAAGCAATACAGCCAATACTACAATTATAATCTTTTTTTTCATTATACACTCTCCCTGAGTCCCTAATTTTATCTAGATAAATCTCTAATCAACATATTAATTTTATAACAGATAACAAAGATGTCAAGATTATGCAATTGGGTTATAATCCGTTAGGCAATAGGGTTAGAGCAAGTCTAAAGGTTGTCAGTTATATAGGTTAAAATTTTATTTAACGCGATACTCCTATGAGAAATTTTATTTTTCAAATCTTCACTCATTTGAGCAATAGTGATGTTGTATCCATTAGGAATAAATATTGGGTCATAACCAAAACCGTTAGTTCCAAACTGCTCTGTGGCAATTTTGCCATGGCACTCTCCGATTTCTTGGTCTAAAATATTTCCATTACCGTCTAGCAAAGTCATTGCACAGACAAATTTGGCCTTTCGATTTTCTTTACCATCCATATTTTTAAGTAATTTATCAATACGCGCTTGGGCTGTCTTGGCATATCTTGCAGAAAATATCCCCGGAGCACCGTCTAAAGCCTCAACGCAAAGTCCTGAATCATCTGCTAATGTTATATTTTTGGCTAATTTGGCTGCAGTTTGAGCTTTTATAAGAGAATTTTGCTCAAAAGTCGTTCCATCTTCAATAGGGTCAAAACCCTCTGGTGGTAGAACAAATTCAATCCCACCCCCTTTTGAAATATCGTTTATTTCATGGACTTTATGAGGATTGCCTGTTGCAAAAACTATTTTTAAAACACTATTTTCCATACCTTCTTTGTCTGTTTCCAAATTCTTCAATACATTCTCCAAGCATTTTCTTGTCAAATTCAGGCCAATATTCTTTTCTGATAATTATTTCAGAATATGCAATCTGCCACAACAAATAATTTGAAATACGCTGTTCTCCGCCTGTTCTGACCAAAATATCAGGGTCAGGAACTCCTTTTGTATACAAGTTATCAGAAATTGTCTCTTCTGTAATCTTATCAGGTGAAATTCCTGATTTTACAATATTTTTTACAGCATGAGTAATTTCATCTCGTGAACCGTAATTCAAGGCTATTTGCAAAACAACACCGGTGTTATTTTTGGTTGTCTCTACAGCATTATTTAAAATATTTTGCAGTTTATCAGACAATTTGGTCAAGTCTCCAATAAAGTGAATTTGGACGTTTTCTTTGTGCATTTCATCAAGTTCATTTGATAAAGTCACAGCAACCAAATTCATCAAAAAATCGACTTCTTCCTTTTTTCTGTTCCAATTTTCGGTTGAAAAAGCATAAACGGTAAGATATTTTACTCCATAATCATCACAAGCTCTAAGGGTTGCTTTTAAAGCCTCGACACCTTTTTTATGACCTAAAGCGGTTGGCAAATTCTTTTCTCTTGCCCAACGGCGATTGCCATCCATAATGATTGCAATGTGTTTTAAATTTGTATCTTTAACAATTTGATTTATATCCATAAATTTTCCTTTATACAATTGCGCCATGAGAGGCATCTTGAACGTTTTTAGCGTATTTTGCAAGATATCCTGACTTACACTTTAGTTCAAACGGCTTTAATTCTGATTTTCGCTTAGCTAATTCTTCATCTGAGACAAGTAGTTCAATTTTTCTTGTGTTTATATCAATTTTAATCTTGTCACCATCTTTAATTAGCGCGATTGGTCCGCCTTCTGCAGCCTCTGGGCAAACATGTCCGATACAAACTCCGCGAGTTCCGCCTGAAAATCTTCCGTCTGTAATTAACGCGCAAGTTGTCCCAAGCCCTTTACCAACAAGTAATGAAGTTGGAGCAAGCATTTCGCGCATCCCAGGACCTCCTTTAGGACCTTCGTAGCGGATAATCAAAATATCACCTGCTTTGATTTCATCCCCTTCAAGTGCCTTCATTGCATCTTCTTCTGAGTCAAAAGTTTTTGCAACTCCTTCAAATTCATAACAAGATTCATCAATACCTGATATTTTGGTTACACACCCATCAGGTGCAAGATTTCCATACAAAATACCAAGCCCAGGTTTTGTTGTGACAGGTTCAGAGTATGGATGTATCAAGTTTTTATCAACGTATGCATCACTTGTGATTTCTGATAACATCATTTCACTGGATGTTAATTTGTCTTTAATGCCGACATTCGCCTCAATCAATGTTTTTAATAAGGCAGGAACTCCACCACCATGGTGAAAATCAGTCATTGTCGGCTCCCCTGCAGGGTCAAGTTTTAAGATTTGGTGAATTTTGTGACTTAATTCTTCAAAATCCTTTAGGGTAACATTAATTTCGCCGGCTGATGCTAGAGCTAAAATATGTAAAAATGAATTTGTAGAGCCACCCATCGCCAAGTCACAAATAATTGCATTTCGCAAAGTATCTTTATCTACGATATCACGCGGTTTAATATCCTTTTTAACAAGGTCAACGATTTGCATACCGCTATCAAAAGCAATTCGGCGTTTTTTAGATGAAACAGCAGCTGACGTTGCACAAAACGGCAAACTCATCCCCATAACTTCCGTTAAGCAAGCCATAGTATTTGCGGTGTACATTCCTTGACATGAACCTGCTGTAGGACAAGATTCTTCTTCGAGTTCAAGCAGGCGTTTTTTATCAATTACTCCACTTCTAAACTTTCCAACCGCTTCAAATGAGCCTTTTATCATAGAAAGTTTTTCACATTTACTTTCCCCATCAAGCATAGGACCTGCGGTGACAATTATTGTTGGGATATTTAATCTCAATGCGGCAATAAGCATCCCTGGGGTGATTTTATCACAATTTGATAATAAAACCAAACCGTCCAATTGGTGAGCTTCAGCAACTGTTTCGACACAATCGGCAATTAAATCTCGAGACGGCAAAGAATATCTCATTCCGCAATGCCCCATTGCAATACCGTCACATACGGCAGGTACTCCAAAAATAAAAGCCTGTCCACCGCCTGAATGAATACCTTTCTCAATTTGTCGCTCTAGGTCTCTCATTCCAATGTGCCCAGGAATTAAATCAGTAAAAGAACTGGCTATACCGATAAACGGAGTATCCATATTTTTTCTGCTGACACCTGTTGCCATCAAAAGCCCTCTATGTGGCGTTCTTGCTATTCCCTTTTTTATATTATCACTGCGCATAATTATCCTTTTTGTTAATGTTTAACACTAACGATATTAAAATCTTCATCCCACTCTAATTCGCCGATATCAGGCAATTTATGATAGTCATAAGAATTTGAGATGAATTGTTTACTAAACATATCTTTTTTGCCTAATATTTTGATAATATCAGTCAACATCATTGCACTGCCAGCAATTGTACCTTCTTTCGATGTTGCCCTATGTCCATCATAGTAAATAGTCTCGCCAGCAAATTCAAATTCTTTGATATTGCTATGAGCACAAGACAAACTATCAGATATTAGCAAAATTTTATTCATTTGTTTTGCTTTAAACAAGAGTTTCAAAGCATCGTCATAAACATGAATACCATCAGCAATGATTTCTGTGTAAATATCATCATTTATGAGTGCTGATAGCGCGGTTGAACTCCCTCTATGCGAAATTCCTGCCATACCGTTAAAAGTATGTGTTGTACCGTCACAATAGCTTAAATCACCGCCAACACAGTGTCCTGCCTGAACTTTTATATCTTTTGTTTTTAAATATTGCAATAACTCAATATCGGCAAGTTCAGGTGCAATAGTGATAATTTTGATAAAATCATCTTCTATTTTTTTGAAATTTTCAATTGTCGGTTTTAAAAAATATTTTGAATCGTGTATGCATTTTTTTATAGGGTTTAGGAAAATTCCTTCCAAATGAATACCGCAAATATTTGCCATGTCTGAAGTTTGACGAGTCGCTGCCTCTTTTATTACATTAATTTGGCGCTTGATATTTTCTACACTGTCTGTTACAAGAGTTGGGAAAATATATCCATAACCGTCTTTAAGCATACGTTTAGACAGCTCTAAAACCTCATCAACCGTTGCAATACTGAAATCAACACCGTAACATCCGTGAAAATGTTGTTCTACCAATAATTTTGTCTTCATAATTAGATAACACTTCCTGCAAAAACTTTTCTTGCTTGTTCTCTGTCATCAAAATGAATTGTCTTGTCTTTTAAAATTTGGTAATCTTCGTGACCTTTACCTGCAATCAATACAACATCATTGTTATCAGCAATTGTTTTTAATAAACTGATTGCTTCCCCTCTATCAGGTTCAACGGTAACTTTTTCAGGGTCAACAGATTGTAAACCTGCAATAATATCTGTGATAATTTGTTGAGGGTCTTCTGAACGCGGATTATCACTTGTGATAACGATTTTATCTGCAAGTTTTTGGGCAATTGCACCCATTTTAGGACGTTTGGTTGCATCTCTATCACCACCACATCCAAATAGACAAATCAATTTGCCATCAGCAGGTGTGATTTCTCTTGCGGATTTTAATACATTTTCCAAACCGTCAGGAGTGTGCGCGTAATCAACGATTACAAGTGGTTTTTTATTAACAACTTCAAATCTGCCTGCAACACCATGGACATTTTGAAGGGCTTTTAAAGCCACTTTAATATCAATCCCCATAGCAATTGATGCAGTAACAGCTGCCAATACATTATAAACGCTAAACATACCGTTCATGTGAAGATTTACCGAATACTGTTCATCTTTTAATACAAGTTTAAATTCTGCACCGTTTAGAGAAAAATGTATATCCTTTGCCATAACATCGGCATCTTTTTTTACACCGTAAGTAAATTTTCTAACATCTTCAGGTACAACAGCTAAAAATTTGTCACCGTATTCATCATCTTTATTAATAACCGCAAAATCACCTTCTGTAAGTCTTTGGAAAAGTAAAGCTTTAGCTTTGAAATAATTTTCCATTGTGATGTGATAATCTAGGTGGTCTTGGGTTAAGTTAGTCAAAACTGCACCGTTAAATCTGCATCCGCCGACTCTATTTTGGTCAAGAGCGTGAGAACTTACTTCCATAACGACATTATCAATTTTTTCAACATCTTTAATCATTCTTAGAGTTGCCTGCAACTCAGGGGCTTGTGGGGTTGTGTGTTTTGCATCTCGATATTCACCTGTTGAGGACAATTTATAACCAAGTGTACCGATTAGAGCACATTTTTCGTTATTTTCTTCAAA
>DHMN01000042.1:0-6114 GCA_002405805.1 Cyanobacteria bacterium UBA4641
GCAAAAAATGATTATTGGAAAAAATATCACCTTGCATATTACTATTATGACAAAGATGAATTAAACAAAGCTATGCGCGTTTTGCAAACTTCAATTTCAGGTAAAAAGAATATAAATAAAGAAGTTTTCACACTAACGGCAAAAGTTTATTTTGATATGAAAGAGTTTGAAAAGGCTCAAGATTATGCTCTAAAAGCAGTAGATATCGAGCAAAACCATCCTGATGCTTTGATTATTTTAGGCAATATTGCAATGCGCAACGGCGATTTTAAATCAGCAGAAAACTATTTCAAAAAAGCGACAGCAAAAGATAGTTCCCATGTTGCAGAAATAAAATTGGCACAAGTTTACGAAAAACAAAATAATATCAAAAAAGCGAAAGAACTTTATTCAAAAGTGCTAAAAGTCAGTGATAAAGCCTATGAGGCGTATTATCAAATGGCACTGCTTGAAAAAGACCGTGAAGAAACTTATCTCAAAAAAGCTATTGCAATTAATCCAAACTTTAAAGACGGTTGGATTGATTTAGCAAGATTAGAGATAAACAAAGATTCTTATGACAAAGCCACATCTTATTTGAATATCGCAAAATACATTGATGACAGTGATTGCAGATATTATTATTACTTAGGATTAGTTTTGAAAAACAAAGGATTAACAGCAGAGGCAAACAAAAATTTTGAAAAAAGTTTGAACCTGAATCCGAGTTACCAACCTGTGAAAGAGGAATTGCAAATATGAAAAAAAACATACTAATTGTAGAAGACCACGAATTAACCAGATTCGGACTAAAAACAACATTTGAAGATGTTGATTTTATCGGAGTTATTTATGAGGCAGCCTCAGCAGAAGATGCGTTGGAAATTTTCAAAAACAATCAAATTGATATCGTAATTATGGATTTGGGATTGCCGAATATGAACGGCATCGATGCCGCTAGAGCAATCCATGATATGAATAAAGACACTAAAATCATCATTTTAACATCTCATAATGATGAAAAAGAAGTTCTGAACAGCTTGAAAGCAGGCGCTAATGCATACTGTTCAAAAGAAATAAACCTCCAAAGACTTGTAGAAGTCGTTCAATCCGTAGGGGACGGTGCTGCGTGGTTTGACCCAAGTATCGCTCACATCGTTTTGCAAGCCAGCGCAAATTCTGAAATCGGCGAACCTAACGTTAATTACAAGGATTACGAATTAACTGCAAGAGAGGCGCAAATTTTGAAACTTATGACAGAAGGCTACAGCAATATGGAAATTGCGCAACATCTTGTGATTAGTGTAAATACCACAAAAGCTCATGTTGCAAGTATTTTGCAAAAATTGGAAGTTGATGACCGTTTGCAAGCAGCATTAAAAGCTCTAAAATACAAGATTGTATAGGTAATTTATGGCAGAATTAACTAAAATTTTATTGGTTGATGATAATCCAAAATTTTTGGAAGATGTTCTACCATTTTATGGTTATGAGGTGAAATGTGCTCATAATGGTGTTGAATGTTTGGAATTTCTAAATTCTGGTGAAAATTTTGACTTGGTACTGCTTGATGTTATGATGCCTAAAATGGATGGGTGGGAAACTTTAAAAAATATTCGCAAAACACCTATTTGCAAAGATGTTCCTATTATTATGCTAACTGCAGTGAATGAAGACCAAAAGATGGTGACAGGATTAAAAATCGGAGCGGATGATTATATCGTCAAACCATTTGTTTTACCAAACCTGTTAGCAAGGATTGAAGCGGTTTTGAGACGTTCAAGAACCACCCAAGACAAAAGCCAAAATTCTAATGTTACAATAAATCAAATAAATCAATTTAATTCCTTGACTAGACGGGAAAAAGATGTTTTATTATTAGTTACGCAGGGTGAAAATAACAAGTCTATTGCAGAAAAACTTGTTGTGAGCGAAATAACCGTAAAAAGTCACCTGAATAATATTTTCAAGAAATTGAACGTAAGTAATAGAACACAGGCTGTTTTGCTTGCTATGCAAATGAATTTAGTAGAAAAATAAATATATTTTAAGGAGATAAGAATGTTAGATTACACAAAAGAAGAATTATTGTCCTTGATTGAAAATACCCCAGAGCAATTCAATGAATGGAAAAAAGATAAAGAAGATGTAGATTTGAGCGAAGTTGATTTCTCAAACTTGGTACTAAAAGAAGTTGACTTTTCGGATGTAGATTTGAATTCAAGTTCTTTTTCTGATGGGAATCTATCATTAGTAAATTTTAGCGGAGCAGATTTAACCGCAGTAGATTTTACAAGAGCTGTTGTGACAGAATGTGATTTTTCCGAATCTATCTTGACAGGCGCTGATTGCAGTTATGCCGAAATGACATATTGCAATTTTACGGACTGTGATATGGCAGGCACAGTTTTATCTGAAACCGTTTTGACAAGTTCTGATTTATCTGCTGCAGAAAACTTAAATTCTGCAAGATACGATAGTGACACCGTTTGGCCTGATGATGATATGTTGCCGGAAGGTTTTGATGGCGCATATAAAGATGATTTGTCTTCATTGAAAGATGATGAAGATTCTACAATCGGTGATTACTAATCTTATAAAAAGGAGTTAAAAAATGATAAAAGTTGCAGTATGCGGTGCATTAGGCAGAATGGGTACAGAAGTATGCAATGCCGTAGAAAATTCTGATGGAATGACTTTGAGTGCAAAAATTGATATAGCAGGTGATTGCTACAAAACAATTGAAGATGCTCACAAAGCTTGTGATATTGATGTTTTAGTAGATTTCACACAACCTAAATCAATATATGAAAACGCAAAATATTGCCTTAATAATGGGATAAAAATTGTAATCGGCACGACCGGTTTGAAAGATGAAGAAATTGAACATTTGAAAAAACTTTCAACAGAAAACAAAACAGGTTGCCTGATTGCTCCGAATTTTTCAACCGGTGCGGTTTTGATGATGATGTTTGCGCAAATGGCTGCAAAATATTTTGATAATGCTGAAATTATTGAACTCCACCACAACCAAAAGAAAGACGCACCATCAGGTACTGCAATCAAAACAGCTCAAATGATGTCAGAAGCAAAAGCGACATTCAAAAAAGGAAATTGTGCCGAAACTGAGACAATCGAAGGTTCTCGCGGTGGTACTTCATACTCTGATATTCAAATTCACTCAGTTAGAATGCCTGGATTTATGGCATCTCAAGAAGTTATTTTTGGCTCTTCCGGTCAGACACTAAAGATTCTCCACGATTCAACAGACAGAAAATGTTATATGGATGGTGTAATTATGGCTGTCCGTCACGTTTTTGATAAAAATGATTTTGTCTACGGTCTTGATAATTTGTTGAAATAATTTAAAAGTTTCAGATTGAATATCTTTCTTATAAGAAGATTTCATAAGTAAAAGAAAAGCCCCACTTTATAGTGGGGTTTAAAAATTTGTCTAGGAATTAGGAATAGGAATAATTGTCTCTCTTTATTTAAACGGGATTTTGTAAACTCTCTTAATATCTCTCGTGTCTATTTAATGTCTACATATATAATAAGTATATACAAAATATACAATTTCAAGACTTGTTATTTTTGTTACAAAAGTTAATATTATTCTCCCATTCTGACAAATCAATATTGTCACCCTGAAATATTCTATATATGTCATTCTGAAAGGATTAAAAATCAAAGAGCATAGCGACGTAGATTTTATCCTATTCAGAATCTCTAATAGAAGATATTTAGATTGTTATTGGTGGGATCACACCCCAATACTACCCTCTCATAGAGAGGGTAGTCACCCTGAACTCGTTTCAGGGTCTCAAATATAACACTTTTCACATAAGTCTAATATTGTTTAATTTGAGATTCCGAAACAAGTTCGGAATGACAATGCTTACTTTGTTTAACTAGAGATTCTCACAAAAACACAAGGCGGCTCACAAAGTGAGCCGCCTCTTATAAATCCTTTATCTCACAAACTAGTGAGTACGTTCAACCACTTTATCAATAAGCCCATATTGACAAGCCTCTGCAGCTGACAAATAGTGGTCTCTTTCGCAATCTTCTTTTACTTTGTCATAAGGTTGACCGGAATTCTCTGCCATAATTCCGATTAACATTTCTTTCATTCTCAAAATTTCTTTTGCCTCAAGCTCAATATCTGTTGCTTGACCTTGAGCACCGCCTAAAGGTTGGTGAATCATAATTCTTGCACTAGGTAGAGCCATTCTCTTACCTTTTGTACCTGCAGAAAGTAAAAATGCACCCATTGATGCTGCTTCACCAAGGCAAATTGTTGAAACATCAGATTTAATAAGGTTCATAGTATCATAAATAGCCATACCTGCAGTAATTACACCACCGGGGCTGTTTATGTATAGCATAATATCTTTTTCTGAGTTTTCGCTATCCAACAATAAAAGCTGTGCAACAACAGAGTTTGCAACGTCATCGTCAATTTCTGTTCCTAAGAAAATAATTCTTTCTCTTAATAATCTTGAAAAAATATCAAATGAGCGTTCTCCGCGTGAAGATGCCTCAATTACTGTCGGAACATAACCCATTATCTTCATATATGTTTCTTGGTCCATTTTTGCTCTCCTTTTCTGATGAGATTATACTACAAAAATCCTTATCTGAATACATTGGGCAGATTATTTATTTTTTAGCAAGTAATTGCTTTGGTAATTTTGTAGATATCTTTGATTTTATCAGGGTTTTTGTGCAACATTTCCACAATTTCGTTTAACAAATTATCCGAGCTTTGCAAATGCGCAAAAGTCATAAGCTCTTGTGGTTCAATCTCTAACGCATTGATTAATTTTTCTAAGGTATCTGAAGAAAAAAAGTTTTCACCTGTTTCAATATAACTAAGCGCATTTTGGCTGATATCAAGCATTTCAGCAAGCTGTTCCTGCGAAAAATGTCTTGATTTTCTAAGTTCTTTAATCCTATGACCAATTAGTTTTTTAATATTCATACTCAAATCTACCCTTTTATTAATATTAAGGTTTAAAATTTTATATATTAACAAATTGTAAATTATAAAAGTTTGATTAATATAATTAACCATGATAAAATAGAATTAATAATGATAATTTATTGGATTTTATCACGAAATATTTGAAAGGTTGTTATATGTTTAAGAAAAAATTTGGTTTTACTTTGGCAGAAGGTGCTACGCACATAGATTTGCCACAAATTAAAGCAAAGTTTGGTTTTACACTTGCGGAAGTCTTAATCACCCTTGGTATTATCGGTGTCGTTGCCGCGATAACAATTCCAACTTTGATGGCTAATCAACAAAAAAAGACAATTGTTTCACAGCTTATGGAGGCTCAGTCAATCTTAAATCAAGCTGTCAAAAGCTATGCAGCAGACACAGATGAGGAAGGTAGTTCTGAATTTGAGACAACATTATCTCCTCAAGAATTTGGAGAAAAATACTTCAAGCCTTATTTAAAAGTTGCCAGAGTTTGTACGAAAATGGAAGATGGTTGTTGGAAAACCGGTAATTTTTATGGATATTACAGCCTTGACGGAACGAAATATACTGACCATGTAGAGTACAGTTTAGTATTAAATAATGGAATGATTATAGGATTTTCAAAAATTGACGGTACTCAATTAATGTCTCTTGTTGTTGACGTAAACGGACATAGCAACAGAAACGTTTTAGGTAAAGATATATTTGTCTTTTACCCATATAACAACGCAAATTTATGCAGTTATGAATTTGAGAAATGGAAAAATGTAAAAAATGGGCTCTACCCAGGAGGATTTGATAACTGCGGTGCTCCACATATTGCATATTCAAGAGAAGAACTCATGGGCAAAGAGGGCGGAATTCTAAGACCTTGTAGCAAAACCGGTAATACCGGAGGTGGTGGCGGGCGTACCGGATTAGGAACCGCTTGTGCTGCCGTAATTTTCAAAGATGGTTGGAAAATATCAAACGATTATCCTTGGAATTAGGAATAACAGGACTTTTTTATTTTGTCATTCTGAAAGCTTAGAAAATTTGTGTGAGTTTAACGAACACTAAATTTTCTTGCTATTCAGAATCTCAAACCGAACAAATTAGTCAAAAGTAAAATTTGTTATATTTGAGACCCTGAAACACCGAGTAGG
>DHMN01000042.1:6174-22442 GCA_002405805.1 Cyanobacteria bacterium UBA4641
CTCAACTCATATTCTAGTCAGTTCAGGGTGACATTGCTATTCAAAATCAACATTGATAGCTTGCCTTCCTGTCCTCTTGCCTTCTGTACTTCCTTAAATATCCAATCCTGTAAACATTTCAAGTGAGGTCACATTTTTCAAAAGCGGAAAGTTTTCAATATCATATTCTTTCACAAAGTCAATTGCCTCATTGCGCGCAAGTTCAAGAATCTTGGCATCACGCACGATATCCGAAATAATCAAATCAGGCAAACCTGATTGACGTGTTCCCAGAAATTCCCCTGGGCCGCGCAATTGCAAATCTTTCTCCGCAATAACAAATCCATCGTTGGTTTCTGTCATAATTTTCAAACGCTCTCTGGTTTCTTGCGACCTTGATGCGGTAATCAGCACACAATACGATTGGAGCGAATTACGACCAACACGTCCTCTCAACTGGTGAAGTTGCGACAAGCCAAAGCGTTCAGCGTTCTCAATAACCATAACCGTTGCATTTGGCACATCAACTCCGACCTCGACAACAGTTGTAGACACCAAAATATCATATTTGCCGTCTTTAAAATCTTTCATCACTTCGTCTTTTTCATCGTTTTTCAATTTGCCATGGAGTAAACCTATTTTAAACTGTGGAAAGACTTCTTTTTGGAGCTTTTCAGCCTCAATTGTAGCAGCTTTTGCGGATAAAGTTTCACTCTCATCAATCAACGGATAAACAATGTAGGCTTGTCTGCCATCATTTACTTCACGCTCAATCAAATCCCACACGGCTTTATGAGAACCTGTCAGGCTTGTTTTTATAGGTTTTCTGCCTTTTGGAAGTTCATTTATTACGGTCAAATCCAAATCGCCGTGAACAGTCAATGCCAAGGTTCGCGGAATCGGAGTTGCCGTCATAGTGAGGATTTGTGGATTTTGTGATTTTTTCTTCAAAACATTACGCTGTTTTACCCCAAACCTATGCTGCTCATCCACAACAATCGCCCCAAGATTGCTGAACTGCACATTTTCTTGAATCAGCGCGTGTGTGCCAACCGCAATATTTGTCTGACCGTTTTTGAGGTCAGTTTCAAATTTTTGTCGCACCTTTTTGCCGTGACTGCCTAAGAATAAGCCAACACTAAGCCCCATTGGAGTGAGCCATTGAACAAGGTTGTTATAGTGTTGTTGAGCAAGGATTTCGGTCGGCGCCATAAGTGCTCCCTGATAACCGTTTTCGATTGCTGCAAGCAACATAATCGTTGCAACGACAGTTTTTCCGCTACCAACATCGCCTTGCAAAAGTCTTTGCATAGGGGTATCAGAATCCATATCTTGCAAAATCTCGTTCACGGCTTGTTTTTGCCCTGAAGTCAATTCAAACGGCAAGTTTTTAATAAATTGCTGAACAAGTCCATCTTTATGCACTTTTAAGGCATACGAAGATGTATTTTTCGCAGTGTTTTCACGCAATCTGATTAACTTCAATTGCACCAAGAACAATTCTTCAAAAATCAGAGAAAATCTTGCGTGCTCCAAGCTGTCCATAGATGCAGGGAAATGAATTTGTGCAACGGCAACTTTTTTGTCAACCAGCCCCAAACGCGCTCTGATATGGTCAGGAACAATATTTACAATATCGTTTTTGTATAGCTCAATCGCGTTATAAATTGCTTTACGCAAGGTTTTGATGCTAAGCCCTTCGCAAACTGTATAAATCGGCACAATACGCGCCACATTCAGATTTTTTGTCCCAGAATCTTCCATAAATTCACCGCTCATAATCGAATATGTCGGTTTATCCATTGTTAATTGGTTGTTGTAGCTATTGCGCTTAACCATCCCAGAAACCATAATTCCTGCATTTACAGGGAATTGAGCTTTGGTGCGCTCAAGCAAATATTTATTACCTTTTGCATTGAAAAAACTCAATTCAAATCGACCGCTTTCATCACCGATAACAACTTTTATAACTGATAAATTGTTTCGCGTATTAAATGCCGAAACTGATTTTATATAACCAAAAACAGTTGTAGTCTGTCCTTCTTCCAAGTTTTTAATAAGGGTGCGTGAAGAATAATCAATATGTTTTTTAGGAAAATACATCATCAAATCTTGAGCAGTAAAAATGCCAAGTTTGTTTAATTTGTATGCAACTTTTGGTCCAACACCTTTGATATACATAACATCCACTTCTGACGGATGTTTTTGACGTTGTAGATGCATTGTTTTCTCTTCTTCTTGAGATTGTTTTTCCTGCTGAATATCGGCTTTTATCGTCCTGACAAGCTGTTCAATTGCCTTGCGCCTTTCAGGTACTGAAGAGTATGGATAAACATCAAAAGCCTCTTCTACAACTGCCCAACGAGGATTTTTTCCTGACTTTTTGTAATTTTTGCGCGCCTCACCCTTGATAAAACTCGAAAACTTTTGAGTTTTACCGTGGATGTCGATATAGCGATATTTAACCTCAATATCTATAGCCGCTTTTATTTTGTCAAGATTCTCAACCATAGTTATGATTTTACATCAAGAAAATGTTTTTTACTAACGCTTAATATTGAATTTTTCGAGGGTAATCGGCAGGGATTTTCCATTGCTAAAACAAATTTTGCTGAATTGAGTCATTACGTTTGATTTTATATCCCAAATGTCTGTAGGTTTCAGGGGAAACCTTACGTCCGCGCGGAGTTCTTTGCAACAATCCGGCTTGGAGCAAAAACGGTTCGCAAACATCTTCAATTGTCCTTGCATCTTCCCCAATTGCAGCAGCAATGGTCTCAATACCGACAGGTCCGCCGTCGTATTTTTCAATGATTAATTTTAAAAGATTTCTGTCAGTGGTATCCAACCCAAATTCATCAATTTTCAAAATATCAAGAGATTCATTTGCAATATCTTTTGTAATTTTGCCGTTATATTTTACAAGAGCGTAGTCACTGACCCTTTTGATAAGTCTGTTTGCAATACGCGGTGTTCCTCTTGAGCGCTTAGCGATTGCAAAAGCACCTTCATCATCAATTTCGATATCCAAAATTCCTGCGGTACGTTTGATTACCTGCGACAATTCTTTATTTGTGTAAAATTCCAATCTGTGAATTATACCAAATCTGTCGCGCAAAGGTCCTGATAATTCGCCGGCTTTTGTAGTTGCACCAATCAGAGTGAATTTTGGCAACGGAACACGCAAAGTTTTGACCGTTTGGCTTTTTCCGGTTGTCATATCAAGATAAAAATCTTCCATTGCTGGATACAAAATTTCTTCCGCAACCTTGTTCAATCGGTGAATTTCATCGATAAACAGGATTTCACCGCCTTGCAAAGACATCAAAATTCCGATAATGTCGCGCGGACGCTCCAAAGCAGGAGCTGATGTGATTTTTATATCAACCCCCATTTCTTGCGCAATTACGCCCGCAAGTGTTGTTTTTCCAAGCCCCGGGGGACCATAAAACAACAGGTGGTCAAGTGGCAATTCACGTTTTTTTGCAGCTTGGATAGTGATTTTTAGAGTTTCTTTTAAGTTGGATTGACCAATATATGTGTCAAAAGATTTTGGACGAATACAGTTTTCAAAATTTTTGTCAAGGTCAATTACCTCCGGTTTTACAACAGGATTTTTCTTGACCGTCTTTGGTTCGTTATTATTTTCAAAATCGTTATCGTCTGCAATAATACTCATTTCATCCTAATCATAGCATGAAAATTGTTTGGAGGAAAGAGTGGAGGGTTTTGGGTTGGTTATAGAATGGCATATACCCCACCTGACCTCTTGCCCTCCTGCATTCTTGCTCTCAAAAATATCCTCTTTTTGAACTAGTTTAAACCACACGCGCTATGGTATAATTGGGGTATGGAATGTCCAAAATGCGGAGCAGAAATAGATAAAAATGCGATGGTGTGCCCTAACTGTAAAAAGGTGCTCAAAATCGTTTGCCCTGTTTGTCGTACCGTGAATACAAAAAATGTCTGCAGAAAATGCGGAGAAATTCTTGTTACCAAATGTTCAAAATGTGGCAAGATAAATCTGATGAAAAACAAAAAATGTATCAAATGCGGTTTTTCTAACGAAATTAGCGCAGTTCAGGGAGAGTCAAACACCGACAGTTTTGCGGTTGTAAGAATTGACTTTCCAAACAGTGATGTCGTAAAAGCTAAACTTGGCTCAAATCAGTTATACCAAAAGTTTAGGACAAATTTTGATGCGATGATTGCCTCTTATGTCAGCACTCTAAGGGTAAGACGCCAAATTATCAAAAACGACATCTATATTATAAGATTCAACAGGGATTATACATTCACATCTTCTGCTAACTCTGCAATCCTTGCTACAATTGAGCTTTTGAATATGATAACCAAGCTCAATGTGAAACTTTTGAAGAAAAAAGGAGTTGCGCTGAAATGTAATTTTTCAATAATGAAAAGGGATGCCGACAAAGACCCTTATGATATTGACTCAAAATTCCACGCAAATATGGTCTACCAAAGTTCTTCAAAAGATATGAAAGCACTGGATGCATTTCAGGTAATAACGGATGAAGATTTTTATGACTCATATAAAGACAAATATAAAATGGAATCTTTAAATTCGACTCTTGTAAATGGCAAAATGAAAAGATTCTACGAAATCGACCTCAAAGAGTTTGTAAATATTGGAGAATTTTTGCGAAACGAAGCTCAACAAGAGCAAGAGTCACACGAAGATATTGAAATTCCAAATTTTGTACAATCCGCACTTATTGACCAAGAAAAAATCACCCAACAGGCACTAAAAGAAGAAAATCAGCTTTCTGATGATGAAATTTACGACATCGAAATGATTAATTTTGAAGAGATAAATTGTGCCTTCATTAAAACTGAAAGTATAAATGTGCTTGATTGTGTTGTCCAAACTCTCCAACAAGTGCCAAAAGGAGTTTTGGCAATAAAAGCATCTCCAATGTATCAGCCGTACTCTTTGAAACTATTATCTGCAGTTGAAGAAATCGGAATTTATGACAACGTAATCCCTGTAACATGTCATGATGATATGAAGTATTCACCGTACGCATTTTTCAGAGATTTAGTATCTTCAATTTTTGACTACACGGTTTCTCAAAAATTGTTTGATACGAACGATTTTTCAATGTTTGCAAATATAGATAAATCAAAATTGATTGAAGATTTAATCAGATTAAATCAACGACCTATGCAAAATATGGCGCAAACAAGGGAAGATTACTGCAACGTATTTTTATCTTTATTAAAAGCCATTCCAAACACTCTGATTTTTATTGAAAATTATGAAAAAATGGATTCAAGTTCAATGTTTGTCTTGGAAAAATTATTTGATTATTTTGACGAGGCAAATATCAGTTACTTGATATCTTATGACAAAGAATTTTCACTCCACAAAAACGCACATTTTCTATTGGCTCGTCCATATTACACTGAAGTAACCCTGACTCCGACGCCGTTCGAAATAATCATTGGCTCAGATTTAGAGTTTTACAAAAACATAATGACTGACTTCTATTTCCAAAGAATTGCAAAATATGCCTGCGGAAGTACGCTATTTTTAGATTTTGCAATCCAATATTTAATAGAATCAGGAGTTTATGAATACACAGAAGATTCAATTGTAATGGTTAATCCAAAAACAATTATCATTCCGTCAGGGTTGGACAAATTGATTAAACGTCGTATCAATCTGATGAAAGACGATGAAGAAATGATTAAATTCTTGACTATGCTTGTACTTTTAGGAACAAGGGTCGATGAAAAAACAATCAATTCTTTAGGATTTAACAATTGGCAAAAAATGGCAGAAAAACTTAGCGGTATGGGTTATATGTATTCATACAATAATTGTCTGTATTTCCCTAATTACAACATTTTGCGCAAATGCCTTTTAGAAGTCATAAAACCTGAATATTTGCAATCTGTTGCTAACGAATTATTTGAAAATGTGTTTGTTGAATCCATGCCGGCACCTGTAAAAACTTTCCTGTTTGATAAATTCCAAATGGGTGAACAAGTTATATTTGAGTGGGAAAAACTTGCAAATATTAACCTTTCTATGGGCGATTTTGCATCATATTTGAATTGTTCTCACGAGATTTTGACAGCACTGGACAAATACGCTAAAAATTGGTCAGAAGAAGATTTGATGAAGTTTAAATTTTCTCTTTATGAAAATGTTTCAAACAACTTGTTTGACTATGACCCTGAAAAGACAAGAGAACTTGCGGAAAAGACTTTGGTAAGTATTCAAAAAAGTGGAAATTCTGAACAGTATGTATCGCTTTGTACAAGAATGATTCAAGGTTCTATTGAACACGGCGATTATATGTATGCGATGAATCTTACTCATGGCGTATTATCATCTTTGGACAAATCTTCAATTGACCCATCATCACCTGATTTCAATTTGTATTTCTTGTTAATGTCAATAATTTATGTCAAAATTTTGTTTAATATCGGCGCGTATGAAGACTGCCTTGATATCGGTTATAACGTCTTAAATGTTTTAGATTCTGAAAAAATCGACTCAATACAATACACAATTGTATCAAAAGAAGAATTTAAGTATTTGGTAGCTGAATGTGTCGGATATATCGCACTTGTTGATGTTATTACACTGAAAGAAGATGTCGGTGAATTTTTAGATATTTCAAGAAAATTATTAAATTTCTTACCAGAATCTTATTCTATCTTTGTACAACTGCAAAACCTAATCAAAGGGCAAGCTGTCAGCTTGAATAAAAGCATGGATGGAGAAGATGTATTTTCACCAATTCTTTACCACATAATCAATGCGTTTATATCTTTCAAAAACAATCCTGAAAAATTTGCACAAGAAATCTACAAATCAAAACTAATTGCTAAAAATGCAATGATGTTCCAGTTTGAACTGTTCAGTGATTTGATGATTGGTTATGCCTATATTGGATTAAATTCATTCAAAAAAGCATCTGCAATAATCTATAAGATTATCAAAGATGCAAAAATCAAAGGAATGAACGCAATTGTTCATTCTGCTTGGTATGTTATGAGTATTCTAAATATCAAAGAAGGGAAATACGACATTGCTTACGGCGTATTGAATAACTCTGATATTCAAATGGAGAAAAACGGAGTTGTCAGTGATTATTTGACAATGTTAAATAAAGTAAATATGTACAAAGTTTTGATGTGTACAGGTTCAAAAGACCAAGCACAAATTTGTATGAATCAGGCATCTGCAATTGTTCAAAAATATGTTTTAAATTTCAACTTGAATATTGACATTCAAAAAATTATGATGGAAAATTCTGTTAGCACAGCAGAGCAAAATGATGCTCAAGATACTGTGACAAAGCAAGAAGAGAGTATCTCAGTCGAAGAAAATTCATCAAAATTTAGCGAGGAAGATGGTGATGTCGTCAATCCTTCAGAATTTTTCTCCGATTAGAATTGAATGAATTTATCCGTATTCAGAAAGAGAGGAAAAATGAAAATATTATTTGCAGCAGCTGAAGTAGCACCATTTTCAAAAGCAGGCGGTTTGGCTGATGTTGTCGGCAGTTTGCCAAAAGAACTTGAAAAAGATGCTGAAATCGCGATTTTTACCCCTCTTCACGGATGTATTGATAAAGATAAATATAAAATTAAAGAGGTTGAAAACTCTGAAATGTGGTTGACTTTTGGTAATCAACCGCACAAATTTAACCTTTATATGACAAAACTTCCAAATACAAAAATTAATGTATTTTTTATAAAAAATGATTGGTATTTTTCTTGCTTTAAAGAAGTTTATCCAAAATATCTTGACCCAAGATATGAACACGAAAGATATATTTCATTTTCTCTTGCCGTTATGGAATACGCAAAAGCACTAAACTTCCGTGCTGATGTTATCCACGCAAACGATTGGCATACTGCGATGATTCCATTATACTTACATTCAAATTACAAATTTGATGAATTTTGGGCTAATACAAAATGCGTATTTGAAATCCACAATCTTGCCTATCAAGGTATTTGGTTTGAAGATGTTTTAGATTTTGCCAATATGAGAAAAGATATTGTATACAATCAATGGGGTTGCGAACACTACAACCGCGTAAACTGGATGAAAGGTGCGATTAATTATTCAGACAGAGTTGTTGCGGTTTCTCCAACTTATGCAAGAGAAATCTTAACTCCTGAATATGGCGAAAATATGGACTATACTTTGCGCGGAGTTCAATATAAATTGCGCGGAATCCTAAACGGAATTGACTATGACGTGTTTAATCCGAAAAAAGACAAAGCACTTGTTAAAAACTATGATGTAAAATCTTTTGATAAAAAAGAGCAAAACAAAAAAGCAGTTTGTGAATATTTCGGACTGAAATATAATCCTGACAGACCGTTGATTGCTTTAATTTCTCGTCTTGTTGACCAAAAAGGTATTGATTTAATCCGCGATATGCAATACGAATTGCAAAACCTGAATGCTGATTTTATATTTATGGGCAGCGGAAATAACGATTACGAAAACCTGTTCATTTGGCTTTCTAACAATACTAAAAATATCAGAACTTATGTCGGATATGATGCAAAACTTGCTAACCTTGTTTATGCAGCCAGTGATTTCTTCTTGATGCCTTCAAAATTTGAGCCTTGCGGACTAAGTCAACTTATCGCAATGAGATATGGAAGTTTGCCTATTGTCAGAGCAACCGGAGGTTTGGAAGACACCATAACCGGTTATCCTCTTGATAATTCAAACGGTTTCAAATTTTGGCAATATAACGGTTGGGATATGCTCAATGCTATCAAGTGCGCGTTGTATGTTTATACAGACAAATACGTCTTTAATGCTATGAGAAAATCTGCAATGGAATCTGATTTTTCTTGGAAACGCAGCGCAAAACAATATCTTGATATGTACCGAGAAATTACAAACAAGAAATAAAAATTTTCTCCTAAAAATAAATCATGTACCTTTTGTAACAACTTTTACACCTTTATAAAATATGTGTTATACTGTAGGTACTAGAGATTTACGGATTAGGGGATAATATGAAAAAAATTCTTATTGTAGATGATGAACAAGATATTGTTGAAAGTTTAAAATTTGTATTAGAAAACTGTGATTATACTTGTTATTGCGCTTATAACGGAGAAGATGGATTAAAATTAGCCAGAGAAATTGTACCTGATTTAATCATCTTAGATGTTATGATGCCAAGAATCAACGGTTTCAAAATCAGCAGATTGCTAAAATTCGATGCAAAATACAAAAATATTCCTATTCTTATGGTGACAGCTCGTTCTCAAGAAGAGGATAAACTTATTGGCGAAGAAACAGGCGCAGATGAATATATCACTAAACCTTTTGACCTTGATGAGGTAGTTAAGACAGTTCAAAAATATTTAGCATCGGAAAAGTAAAATGAATATTATTACCAACAAAACACTGGAAACTTTAAAATACGATTTAGTTAGAGAAGGTCTTGTTCAATATGAAGTTGTTGAACAAGCGGAAGAGATTGCAAACGCTCAAAATATAAATATTGGTCAAGCCTTGATTAATTCAGGATTTTTGACAGAAGAGCAGCTTATCAAATTTTTGGAATCTAAACTCCACACCCCTTATGTAAATCTTGAAGATTACGATTTGGATAGGAAATGTCTAAAATATATCAATTATTCCGATGCAAGAAGATATAAAATTATTCCGCTATTCAAAATCGAAAACACTTTGACTGTTGCAATGGCAGACCCTAGAGACCTTTTTGCAATAGATAAAATTATGGAAACCGCAGAATGTGAAATTGACCCAGTTCTATCGTCAGAAGAAAGTATTCTCAAAAAAATTGATGAATACTACAAACTGGATGTAACTGTCGGTAATATTTCAACAGAAGAAAATACAGGATATGATTGGCAAGACGAACTTCACAAAGAAGACCTTAGCGACAATCATATTCAAAAAATCATTCGTGCAATACTAAAACAAGCAATTCTTGAAGGTATTCATGAAGTGACTTTCCAAGGGGAAGAAGATGGGCTTGGTGTGAACTTTAAAAAGCACGGAGAGCTTTCTAATAAAGGTGTTATCCCAACTGCGTTGGTATCTTCTTTTGCTGCTAAATTAAAATCTTTATCCGAACTTGACCCATCTGTGTCAGAAGTTCCGCAGCTTGGCAAACTTTGTTTTAAAGTTGACAATATCATCGTTTTGGCTAGTGTTTCAACATTCCCAACAATTATGGGTGAAAGAATTTTCTTAAAAATTTACAAACCGCCAAAGGCTTTAGATAAAATTATTACATCAAAAAATGAACTTTCTGAAATCAAACAATCTCTTGATAAGCCTGGAATTATATTGGTTTGCGGTTCATCTTTGAGCGGAAAAACTCACGTTATTTATTCACTATTACTAGAGGCTGCAAAATCAAAGAGCAAAAATATTATGACCCTTGAAAGTATTTCAAAATACGAATTGAAGGGAGTCAACCAATGCGAATTTAATGAAAATGTCGGCTTTAATATGGATAAAGCTGCAAGGTTCATTGAGTTTCAAAACCCTGATATTATTTACCTTGAGGGGATTAAGTCAAAAGAATCATTTGATTATTTTTCAAGTCTTGTATTTGAAGATAAAACAATCATTATGGAATTTTTGGCAAATAATATGGATGATTTGCGCAGTAAAATGGACTTTTCAGACTTTGATACCTTAAAATCATTGATTACAAGTATGGTATTTATCCATTCACAAAACAGTGTCGAAGTCTTCAATAAAGAAACCTTGCAAAAGTATTTGGGATAAATCAGAGGGTAAGAAGGCTAGATGGCAGGCTAGTTAGTTCAGAGGCTCAAATATAACACATGTTCCCTCGCCCCTTGTGGGACACTAGCCGAACCAACGAGCTATGCGAGTTGAGTGAGACTGCGTGCAGTATGGCTGAGGGGTAAGGAGAGGGGTGTTCAGTTAGAGATTCCGAAACAAGTTCGGAATGACAATTGTTTTATTTTGTTCAATGCGTGAGTAGGTCGGCATTGCCATGATAAAAAGGCTATGTCACCCTGAACTCGTTTCAGGGTCTCTAATATTACAATTTTACATAAAACGAAGATGTTTTATTTGAGATACTGAAACTAGTTCAGCATGGACTAACTGTCATTCCGATACCACCCACCTACCGGCAAAGTGGTTCGGCACTGTCAATTTTACCGTTGAAATTGTTATCAATTCCATCAGAACAAGAACCAATCGAATCCTTACTTTCCGCTTTTGCATTATATTTCAGATATTTGTTCGGAATCTTAGTCCATAAATACAAGAAAAACGCCTTGTGATTTTTTGCAATTTTTGCACTCTTTATGATAATCGTGTTTTCATCATTTTTAGTTTCCCCACTATTTGAAAAATTCATTGAACCAGTAATCAAATATTCATCATCGATTATCATAGTTTTGGAGTGCAATTTGCCTGCATAATTTTCGGTCTTTAGCAAAATTCCGTTTTGTCTTAAATATTTATATTTAGAATTTTTTGTACCCGTACTATTTGCATCAATTATTACTCTGACATCCACTCCGCGACGCTTCGCATTGACAAGTTCATCTGCAATATTTGTGTGCGTAAGCAAAAATGTCGGAACATAAATATAATGTTTTGCACCTTTGATAAGTTGTACAATTCGGTGCGAGGTGTTATCTTGCGGAGAAAAATAGATTTCAACTTCGGTATCTCCAAGTTTTATTCGCTCATTTTGACTCAATTTAGTTTTTCTCTTGTGGAATTTTCCATTTAGCATTTGTTCAAATTCTTTTTCGTAAATATCCGCAATCACTTTAGAATTAACAATTACGATATCATTCACATCATACCCTGATAATCCTGTGCTTGAAAAATTCATTGAACCTGTCCAAACTTTTGACTTGTCAAAAATTACAAATTTGTTATGCATCAAAAGATTACTTTGCGTTTTTAACTCTGTCCTGTCGGAAACACTTTTTTGTGCAAGTTTTGAAATTATTTCATTATTTTTATAATAAGTTTGACTTCTATCATATTTTTCATCATATATAAATCTTATTTGCACTCCACGAGAATGGGCGCGCTTTAGGGCTTCTGTCAACGCAGGAACTTCTTCATAACCATAAATTGCAATATCTATAGAATTTTTAGAATTATCAACCAAATTTACAAAAGCTTTACAAACCTGACTTGAACAGTCTTTTGTCGGTCGAAGTTTCTTCGTGAAATCGGTATACATAACCTGAATACTACCATCTGTCACAACAAGCGGCGGTTGCAGAATATTTGCGACATTAAAATTATCTCGATAATTAAATTTCTTTTTAAATTTAGAAAACTTGCGATTTTTGAATTTAGTTTTGTGGCAATAATGACAAGGTTTTGCATTTTGCGGCAATTGTTTTTGCGGAATTATCACTGTATCATGGGCAATTTTGCCATAAGGACAAACAAGCGTGTGATATTTATTTGAATGGTGGTTTAAGATAACAAGATTTAATTTTCGCGCTTTTGCAAGATTTGTCTTAAATTTTTCAACATTGCCGATTTCACCATCTTTTATTCCAAATCCGTTTCCGAGCAAAAGTTCAGAATAATCAACTCCATTTACTTTGACATTAGCGAATTTGCAATCCCCTTCTACTTTTTTAGAATGGTTTAAAATAACTTTTTCATTTGTTAAAATTGATTGTGCATAATCTTGCGCCAAATAGCCAAGGCTTATTATATCAGATTTTGAAATATTATATTTTTTAGAATATTTTGCAACAAATTCATCTGACGGCTCAAGCGAAAATACCTCAATACCCTCAACACAAATCATTTCACTTGCGCCTGCTGTTTTGCTGTTTTTTACCTCGACACTGATTTTGACAGGAGTCAAAACGGACATAACATTTTTGTATCTGCTATTTAATATTACAAAAGCAGAAAAACCGCCAAGCATAGCTAACAATAATAATGTCACAAAGAAATTTTTCATTATTCCATATTCTTATAATTTGCCAAATCAAAGCCCAAACGCAAAACTGTGTCTTTGAGTTTCATATCCTGAGTAATTCCAAATTCTGTAGTGTGGGAATTTTTGATAGATGGTCTTGCATATTTGCACGGATGAATCAAAGCCTCCACTACAGCATTTCCGTCAATCGCTTTCAGTCCGTATTCAATCGCATCAGAATCCATCATGCCGGTATATCCGACACCCAAAATATAATCATTCGTTTTTAATCCGTATTTTTGAGCAGTTTTGCGATTTATTTTTGTAAAATATTGCAAAAGAATTATTTTCAAAATATTTATCGGATATGCGATTGTCAAATGTTTTGCAATTTTGGGAATCATATAAAATTCTTCAAATTGAGTCCTGATTGATTTAATGCCGTATTCATTAGCCAATTTACAAGTGATTTCAAAAATTTCAGGAATGGCGTGAGTATGCACATGTGAATCCAAATGGTCGATTTCTACATCAGCTTGAATTTTTTCGATTTGCGCCCTAAATTCTTTTTCAATTTGAGCAAGCATAGTTTTGCTTTTTCTATTCAGCAACAAAACCCCATAACCTGCGCCAAACGTACCATTAGTATTAGTCAAAAAATTGCAATCGGTGAGAGATTTTCCCTCCATAATATTTAAGTGAGCCGCAATTCCCAAATTCGGGCAATCAGGTAAAATATCGTGCACGGCGTTTTCATAAGCATTGCCGTTGGCGCATAAACTTGCACTTGTCAAAAAGCCGGTATTGTAACCTTCCAAAACCGCTTGGTTATGATATTTTGTCAATCCGAAATCATCTGCGTTTAATATAAATTTTCTTTTGCCCATTCTCAAATCCTTGCAATCATTCTTTCGTATAATATAATCATGATAGTAGAAAGAGAGACACAATGCAAACACCAAAATTAGCAATTACAATACCTTGTTTTAACGAAGAATTATGCATCGAAACCACAGCTAAAAGACTTTTAGAAGTTTTGGATATGCTTATTGAAAAAGGGAAAATAACAAATGACAGTTATTTATACCTTGTTGATGATGGTTCAAAAGACAGAACTTGGGAAATTATTGAGCATTTACATTCAGAAAATCCTGATAGAATTAAAGGGCTGAAATTTATTCGCAACTACGGAAACCAAAAAGCATTGATTGCAGGTTTGGAAGGCGTTAGAGAACTTGGGTGTGATTGTGTTGTCTCAATTGACGCTGATTTGCAACAAGACGAATTGGCTATTGAAAAGTTTGTAGATGAATATACAAAAGGGTATGAAATCGTTTTGGGTATTAGAAACGACCGAAAAACAGACAGCTTTTCCAAAAAATATACAGCTTTAATGTTTTACAAAATTATGAACCTAATGGGAGCCAAAATTCCTGCCAACCACTCTGATTACCGTTTGGTAAGCAAAAAGGCTCTTGATATGATGGCTCTTTATCCTGAAAAAGCCTTGTTTTTGCGCGGATTTTTCTACGAATTGGGGTTAAAAACAGCAATTGTAAAATTTGACGTAAAACCACGTATGGCAGGGGAATCAAAATTCAATTTTATGTCACTTATGGGCTTGGCACTCAATGGTATCACATCATTTAGTATTTTCCCATTGCGAATTGTTGCCTGCTTAGGATTTTTGATGGCAGTATTTGCGTTTTTGGTAGGTTTAGAAACAGTTTGTGAAAAAATATTTTTCAATAACTCCCCAAACGGCTTTGCCACAATGATTATTTTGTTGTGTTTCTTTGGCGGCTTGCAGATATTTTGCCTTGGTGTAATCGGCGAATATGTGGGGCAAGTCTATCGTGAAGCAAAAGCCCGCCCTCGCTACATCCCGGAAAAAGAATTGAAGTAGAGAAGGCTGCTATAACACTTCGGTCTATGTCATTCCGAATTTAGTTCGGAATCTCTAGTTGAACACTATTATCATAGAATAAATTTGTTATATTAGAGACCCTGAAACTCCGCAGTCGCATTAAACTTGACTCCACTACGTTTCGCACTCCGCTCCTGCTGTTCAGGGTGACACTTATTGCCAACCACATTTAAAAATAGTCTACACCAACCCTTTTACAACATTATAAATAATTTGCATCTTTTCAGTGTCAGACTTTAACAAATCCAGCTTTTTCAAAATATAAGTATACCTGTCTTCTTCTGAAATCGACGGAAAGGTGAACATTTCTTGTGGAGTTACATCAAAAATTTTAATAATCTTTTCTAAAGTTTGCGCCGTCATAAATGCATTTCCGCGCTCAATACTGCTGAGAGTATTTGTCGCAATCCCAATTTCTTCCGCCAACTGCTCCTGACTTAACCCCTTTAACTTTCTGTATTTTCTTATTTTGTTTCCTAATTGTTGCTGAATGTAACTATCCATAAGATTTCCTTAAATCTAATTATATCAGTAGCGTGGGTAAATCTAACAATGTTAAACGTGTTGATTAATAATGTTAAACATGGTATTAATTTAAAAAAAGAACAGGAGGGAAAATGGCAATAAAGAGAAATGGTTTTACACTCGCTGAGGGTGCTACGCACGTAAGTATGCTACCAACAAATGTTAGATTTGGTTTTACGTTGGCAGAAGTATTAATCACACTTGGAATTATTGGTGTCGTAGCAGCACTCACAATTCCAAACCTTATGACCACTCACAAAAAACACGAAATCGAGGCGAAATTGACAAAAGCAGTTTCAACAATCAACCAAATAATCAAGCAGTCAGAAACAGAAAACGGAGAAATGGAAACTTGGGATAATTCGCTCACTCCTGTTGAATATTTGAACAAGTATATCACACCATACGCAAAAGTCTCTCAATTATGCGAAGGTCAAGGTTCTTGTGGATATCCTAATGTTGATAAAGTTTATAAATACATAAATGGTTATTATGGCTATTATTACAATATTTTTTCTTTTGGAAGAACACCGTTTATACTGCAAGATGGAACAATGTTTGTATGGGGAACAAAAGAAACATCTAGTGGTACAAAGGATAACAAGAGTATAATTATCATTGATATCAATGGTTCAGAAAAACCAAATCAATTTGGACAAGACACATTTTTCTTGCAACGCAAAGAGGAAGAAGATGCCATTATACCTTATGGTGCAGGGAAACCGCAGAATGAACTCCGCGCAGATTGCCAAAAGGGGGGCGAAGGTTTTTATTGTGCCGAATTGATTCGTGAAAACGGTTGGAAAATTCCTTCCGGCTATCCGTTGCTGTAAGGAGAGAAAGGTCGTAAGGACTTAATTAGCAAAAACAAAAAGTCACGTCATTACTGTACATGTCAAGTA